>JBOIDH010000010.1:0-14793 GCA_050740495.1 Gammaproteobacteria bacterium
TTTGGCACCTCGATGTCGGCTCATCACATCCTGGGGCTGAAGCCGGTCCCAAGGGTATGGCTGTTCGCCATTTAAAGTGGTACGCGAGCTGGGTTTAGAACGTCGTGAGACAGTTCGGTCCCTATCTACCGTGGGCGCTGGAGACTTGAAGGGATCTGCTCCTAGTACGAGAGGACCGGAGTGGACGTACCTCTGGTGTTCCGGTTGTCACGTCAGTGGCACCGCCGGGTAGCTATGTACGGACGGGATAACCGCTGAAAGCATCTAAGCGGGAAACCCTCCCTAAGATGAGGTCTCCCTGGACCTTCGAGGTCCCTTAAGGTTCGTCGAAGACTACGACGTTGATAGGCTGGATGTGGAAGCGCAGTAATGTGCGAAGCTAACCAGTACTAATTGACCGTGAGGCTTGACCATATAACACCCAAATAGTTTGCGTTTAGGGTGGTATGCAATGCAATCGATAAAAGCGATCTAACAAGAACGCAGGACGACCTTTCGACAGTCTTTCAATTGCAAGGCGGTTGTCTGGCAATGAAAGGAATGGTTTGTCTGGCGGCTATAGCGAGCGGGAACCACCCGATCCCATCTCGAACTCGGTAGTGAAACCGTTCAGCGCCGATGATAGTGTGGGATAGCCCATGTGAAAGTAGGTCACCGCCAGGCGCTTAAAGCAAAACCCTTGCATCCTATTGCAGGGGTTTTTATTTTTCGACAGCGCACAGACTTGGTTTTGAAATTGCGCTATATTAGTTTGAAAAGCGTTCCATGGTGGTTAACTTAATGTGCTCACGAAGGGTTTATAGGCTCGGCTAAGAATCGCGGTAAAGCGCCGAATCTGCGGGATTGCTCAGACAGCTAAATGCGTCGCTATAGCGCGATCAGAGAAACAAAGGGGGAACGATGGTTGAATCCGATGATGAGATAACACAGGCCCTTTTAGCATCGAGCGAGGATTTCAAACGGCTTTACCAGAAGCATAGGGGGTTAAAGGACCAGGTGCACCAGGCAAACACAGGCGCGCTCCCGCTTGATGATATCTCGTTGGAGAACTTGAAAAAACAAAAGTTGCTGCTCAAGGATAGAATGGCTTCGATGATCAAGGCTTATCGTGAGAGCAAGCTGGCAATCGGGGGCCAATAGGCAAGCGTGTACAACCATTATCGATGCGCCTAGGGCGAGCGCGACTAGAATGAAAACGTAAAATGATGCGCGCCGATGATAAGCGCATGCTCGCGAGAATGGGGCGAATGATGTGCTCCGGAAGCCGGATCCCCAGGTGACTCCCGAGATAGATCTCAGACAGCGATCCCACTAACAGGCTTCCCAGCAACACAAAGTGACCGTACCGAAGTGGCCTAGACCCGCAACCGCCGCAAGAGGCACTCGGTGTCTTTAGGCGGCTGTGAATAGCCCGCAACTGCGCCAACTACTCGTTCTCTGCCGATGATGCAGATCCCGCCGCACTTCGTGATCGCGGCGTAGAGAACATCCGTACCGACGGCAATCTCCGGATTAATCCCAATATAGAAGTACCGGGAGGGGGTCATGAGCGAACCACTGCCGATACCCGTTAGACCGACGATAAAGCCGACTACAAAACCCGAAATTGTATAGGCAAAATCCATTGTGAAGTCCGGACCCTGAGTGTGTTGCGCACGGTAGTAATATCGATTAATAATAACAACAACCTGTAAGTTATATTTTTATCGTATATAGCTATAGATCAACCGTCGCCTAATGAAGTTGCAGCAATTAAGATTTTTCGTCGAGATTACGCGCCAAAAGCTAAACGTGTCGGCGGCCGCCGAGCGGCTCTATACCTCGCAGCCGGGCATAAGTAAGCAAATCAAGTTACTCGAAGAAGAGCTAGGTGTGGGCTTATTACTGCGCAGTGGTAAGCACTTAGCGGCCCTAACTCCTGCCGGACAGGCCATCTTACCGGTGGCAGATCAAATTCTCGCCGAGGTTGAAAAGATTCGGTGCATAGCGACGGAGCACAAGGACAATCGGCGCGGAAGTTTATCCATCGCGACGACCCACACGCAGGCCCGCTATGCCTTACCGGATGTGATCAAGGCCTTTATCAAGACCTATCCTCAGGTTGCGCTGCATATGCACCAGGGAACGCCGGTGCAAATTTCCGAGCTGGCCGTGAGTCGCCGAGTGGATTTCGCTATCGCGACGGAGGCCTTGGAACTTTTTGAAGATCTCGTCATGCTGCCTTGTTATCGCTGGAACCGCAGCGTCATTGTGCCGCGCGATCACCCGCTGACGAGGGTATCGCCACTGACGCTCGAAGCCGTCGCCGATTATCCTTTGATTACCTACGTGTTCGGTTTCACGGGCCGTTCCCAGCTGGACCAAGCCTTCAATAAACGCGGGCTTACCCCGCGTGTCGTGCTTACCGCGGTGGACGCCGACGTCATTAAGACGTACGTCAAGCTTGGCCTGGGAATTGGCATAATAGCGAGTATGGCCTATGACCGGAATGCGGATAGCGAACTGCGTGCATTGGATGCGGGCCATCTGTTCGAACCGAGTACCACGAAAATCGGATTTCGAAAAGGCGCTTTTCTTCGGGGCTATATGTACAATTTCATTGAGCGTTTCGCCCCGCACCTTACCCGCGAGGTTGTTGAAGCGGCGTGCGGCGCTGGGACAAGAGAGGAAATAGAGCAGCTTATAAACACCCGCGACCTGCCCGTTCGTTAGCCCGGCTGCCATCCAGCAGGCATTATCGCGGTGGCCGATTATAGAAAATCCGGCACCTGCTCCATCATTTCGTCAACGGCGTCTATTTCTGAAACCTCGCGGTTTAATACTTCCTTGACGAATCGAAAGTAAGAGGTATAAACACGAACCGCATTGGCTTCGTCGCGGACCAGAAAGAAAGGCGCGCGGTCCACTTTAAATTCACGGGCAAGCGTCATGCCCTCGCTCGCAGCATCCCGCTCGTCGGCTGTTACAATGTTGTCGATGCGTTCGAGTAAATTTTCCCGCTTCAGACGCTCGTGCACCTGTATGCACTTGCGGCACGGGAGACCATCGGCCATGATTTTTTTTACGAACGTTATATGCACGGTTTAACCACGAGCCACGGCAGCGAGATTTCCAGTATGCAGCCCGCATTCCTTTTGGGTGGCTTCTTCCCACCACCACCGCCCTTCTCGCTCGTGGTGATTCGGTAGCACCGGCCTTGTGCACGGTTCACACCCGATACTAATAAATCCCCGTTCATGCAATTCGTTATAGGGTACATCGTGTGTCTGGATGTAATGCCACACCTCCGCCGAGCTCCAATTGGAGAGCGGGTTAAACTTGATTAGCGAACGATCTTTGGTTGAAAACGCGGCGTCTTTCTCGATGACGGCAAGCTCGATCCGAGTCCCCGGGCTTTGATCTTTGCGCTGGCCCGTGATCCAGGCATCTAGCGATTGAAGTTTCCGGCGTAAAGGTCCTACCTTTCGGATAGCGCAACATTCCTTATGGCCGTCTTTATAAAAACTGAATAATCCCTTTTCGCGCACCAAACGCTCTACCGCGAGCGGATCAGGGAACAACACCTCGATCTTGACCTGGTATCGATCCCGTACGCGCTCCAAGAACCGATAGGTTTCTGCGTGCAGGCGCCCGGTGTCCAGAGAAAAAATACGGACGTCGTTTCTTATTTTCGTCGCCATATCGACCAGCACCACGTCTTCCGCACCGCTGAAGGAGATCGCGATGTGCTCATGTGCCGCTAGCGCATACGCCAGAATCTCTTGGGGCGATTTATGATCGTATTGAACGGCTAAGTTCTCAATGTCTTTGTTGATCATTCGGACGATCCCTCATGTTTGCTTCAATCGTGCGCTACGCTCTTCGCATTTTTTATTAATATTACAGTCCAAACGCTTTGCCGTGAAATGGCGTATATGCATATAGATATGTCTTAATCTTACGATCTTTTTACGGCCGTGGCATGGACTAGCGCTTTTTTGTGCTCCTACGGGTCACTGCCGAGCCAGCGAGACAGCCGCGCGATGATTCAGCGATAACGCGTCGGATCCGCCGCCCCGGCGCATTCGAAACCCGCGCGACGAAAACGACAGGCGTCGCATACCCCGCAGGCGCGTCCCTCGTCGTCGGCCTGATAACACGAGACCGTTAGGCTGTAATCGACGCCCAGGCGTAGGCCTTGCCCGATGATCTGGGCCTTGCTTAATTCGATAAGCGGGGCATGTATTTTAAAGCGCTTTCCCTCCACGCTTGCCTTGGTGGCGCGTTGGGCCATGGTTTCGAAGGCCTGGATGAATTCCGGGCGGCAGTCGGGATACCCGGAATAATCGATCGCGTTAACTCCGATAAAAATATCCCACGCTTCGAGCACCTCGGCCCACGCCAAGGCCAGGCCGAGTAACAGCGTATTGCGTGCGGGAACGTAGGTGACCGGGATCCCTTCGGTCGGTGTTTCCGGCACTGCGATGGTTGGGTCGGTCAATGCGGATCCCCCGATCGCCGAGAGGTCCAAATGCATCACCTTGTAGTCGCGGACACCTAGCGTGATAGCGATTCGATGCGCCGCCGCAAGCTCGGCACGGTGGCGTTGGCCGTAGTCAACGCATAATCCGTAGCACGCATACCCTTCTGTGCGGGCGATGGCCAAGGCCGTGCTGGAATCCAGCCCCCCCGAGATCAATACGACCGCACGCCGTGGACTAGCGTCCGGGGATATCACCCCAGACCACCTTATGCAGTTGAATCTGAAAACGCACCGGAAGCTGGTCTTCCAGGATCCACTCGGCCATCTGAGCGGGGTCGATCTCCCCGCTGCTCGGGGAAAACAGGATCTCGCACGGAAAGCTAAAGCGCTGCATGATCTCCTTGGCCCAGTCGTAGTCGATGCGGTCGCGAATCACGAACTTCACCTCGTCGGTCGCCGTAAGATACTGAATATTTTGATAGTCGTTTTTTCCGGCCTCTCCCGATCCCGGCGTCTTCAAGTCCATGACCTTCATGACTCGCTTATCGACGGACCGGATGTCGAGGGCGCCGCTTGTCTCGAGCGAGACGCGGTAGCCCAGATCACACAAGCGTTGCAGTAGAGCCGGACATCCGGGCTGAGCGAGCGGTTCGCCACCGGTCACGGTGACATAACGGGCATGGTACTCCGTGACCCGTTCTAATATGGTATTGAACGGCAGGCGCGTACCGCCGTGGAACGCGTAAGCCGTATCACAATAGTGGCAGCGTAAGGGGCAGCCCGTAAGGCGCACGAAGACTGTCGGTAGTCCCACGCGGCTCGACTCGCCCTGTAGCGATAAGAAGATTTCAGTGACGCGTAGACTCGCCTCGGGGACGACTTGTGAACGGTGGCGGGCATGAGCGCCGTGGAGTAGAAGCGTTCGCGCGCGGGTCATGGTTGCTCAAGGCGAATGCGCTGTAAACGCTCGTCGGCGAGGCGTGCGGCTGTGGTGCCCGGATAACGAACCCGGAGACTCTCGAGGCTGGTCCTGGCCTGGTCGACCTGGCCTAGTTCGTGGTAGCTGTAACCAATCTTGAGCAGGGCATGGGTCAACTTCTGACTCTCCGGGTAGTGCTCAACGAGTTTCGTATATTCAGAGATCGCCGGCTGATACTGGTGAGTCACGTAGTAGGCCTCCGCGAGCCAGTACTGTGCATTGTCGGCGTGCGCGCTTTTGGGATACTGCCCAATAAAATTATTGAAAGCAGAGATGGAGTCGTTGTAGTTCCCTACCTTAAGCAGGTCGAAGGCGCGTCGGTAGTCGTCCTCCTCGCGGCTCGTATGGGCAGCGGCGACCGTCGTGCCCGTGTCCGGCGCCGCCCCGGAAGGTGCTTGTCCGGGTGCGGGCCCGGAAGACCGGGCCTCGCCGATGTCTGGAACCGGCGTATCGGCCGGGGTCTCGAGCACGCGGTTCGGATCGTCCATCGGCTTTGAAGCCGCTGGCGTGACCGCCTGCGGGGGACTCATTACCTCGGGGCTTGCGGATTCAATGCGAGCGTTGCCGGGATCACTCGCGCCGCCCGCGCCGGTTTCAAGCGCTTGCAGCCGGCGGTCGAGATCGGAATACAGGCGTTCATCGCGCTCCTCGAATTTTTCGAGCCGATGCGCCTGAACTTCCATCTCCCCGCGCAGCCGTTTCACCTCTTGGTGCAAGCGCTCGACCTGGTCCAGAAGATCCAGCATGCCGCGGTTAGTGAGCAGCCGTTCCAGCCGTCCGAGCCGGGCCTCGACACTCGGTGGATTGCCTTCGACGATGGGAGCTTCGTATTGCGCCATGACGCAAAGAGGCGCACAGGCCGTTAAAAACAACGCGCCGCGCCATGAGCGGACTGCCGTGCCGGACATGGTTTCTAGTAGCTGATCTCTACGCGTCGATTGAGGGCATAGGCGCTTTCATCGTGCCCGGGAGAATCCGGATGTTCCTCGCCGTAGCTTACGCTGCGGACCTGGGAGGCGGAACCGCCAAGCAAGGTAATCTGCCTGCGCACCGCGAGCGCACGGCGTTCCCCGAGGGCTAGATTATATTCCCGCGAGCCGCGTTCATCGGCGTGCCCTTCGAGCGTGATTACCGTGCCGGGGTGGCTTGCGATGTACGCGGCGTGGGCCTCGATCGCCGATCGAAATTCCGGCCGGATCTCATCGCTGTCGTATTCAAAATAGATCACACGCGCCCCCTCTCCACCGCGCCCCCCGCCGCTCACATCAGCATTCGGGTAACCGCCCTTATCTCTGCCACCGGCTTGCGCGTCCATGGCCTCCATCTCGGCCGGAGAAATTCCTTGGTCTTCCACCGTGGCCGCACTGTCTTCTTTGCTTAGCTCATCCACGGTTTGACATCCGGCCACTGCGAGAGCGGACAACGCGAGAATAAGCATTCGCATGTTGATGGTCTGCATCGTTTTATCTCCTCTGTGCTTGCGTGATTCCTAATATCTGAACGGGCCCCACGCCGGTTCGCGGACCTCCCCGCGCAACAATGCCAGGCGTTGCTTCACTCGGCCATCGATCGAGGTGGCCGCCAGCTCGGTGCCCCGCGGCCCGACCGTCGTATAGATGATCATGCTGTCGTTGGGGGCGAAACTCGGAGACTCGTCCAAGCGGGTGTCGGTCAATATCGCCAGGCGCTCGGTTTCCATGTTGTAGGTGCCGATCCGGTAACTGCCGCCGTCGCCGTGAACGATCGCCAACCATTTCCCGTCCGACGAATAGCGGGGGCGAGCGTTATAGGCCCCCTCGTGTGTCAAACGACGCGGGTGTCCACCGGAGACCGAGACTTCATAGATCTGTGGCGCCCCGCCCCGGTCGGAAGTAAACGCCAAACGGGTTCCATCCGGTGACCAGGAGGGTTCGGTATCGATGGCCGGGTCGTTCGTGATGCGCCGCAATTGGCGGCTCGCGAGGGTTAGCACATAGATCTCGGGATCCCCATCGCGCGACAGCGTTAACGCCAACCTTCCTCCGTCCGGCGACCACGCCGGCGCGCTGTTGATACCCGTTTCCGCGGCTACCTTGTCGCGGTGACCGCTCCCGAGATCTTGAACGTAGATGGCGGAACTACGGCCTTCGAACGAAACATAGGCAAGACGCCGCCCGTCCGGTGACCACGCCGGCGACATCAGCGGCTGCGGTGAGGTCAATAGGGTCTGTACATTCTCCCCATCGGTATCGGCTACTTGCAGCCCGTAGATCTTGTTCCGTCCGCCGCGCTCTTGGACCGTGACATAAGCGATGCGGGTGGCGAAGGCTCCCTTGATGCCGGTAAGCTTCTCGTAGATCACATCGCTGATCTGGTGGGCCACCAACCGCAACTGGGCCGCTTTCGCGGGGACCTTATACGCCAGAAGTTGGGTGCCTTTATAGACATCGACCAGCCAAAACTCGACCTGGTAGTCCGTCGCGATACCGGGCCTGAGTGTCCCAATCACCAAATTGTCCATCCCGACCCGGCGCCAATCGGGAAAATTGATTTCGGAGAACCCGTGGGGATGCGATGGCATATCGGCGCGTGGCATCGGGACAAAGCCTCCACTGCTTTCTAAATCCGCGGCAACGATCGCGGCGATATCCACGGCCGGCCGTTGTGATCCGGGCGGGTCGAACGGGGCGATTGCGATCGGGAGCGCGCCCGCGACGCCCTGGGTGATTTTTATCGTTAATACCGCCTGCGCGGTTGCGTACCAAGCCAATAACGCAAGACACACAGCCGCTCTACACAAACACTTCAAGCCTATACCTCCGGTTCGAAGACGAATTGAATCTCGCGCAGTTGCCGAAACAAGCGCGGATCATCGGGTACCGGCAGCGGCGACGCCTTGCGGACCGCAATCTCCGCTTGCCGATCAAACACCGCGTTGCCGCTCGATCGTATCACCTTGGCGTCCACGACGTCGCCCCCGGGCACCATCTTGACCAACAGTTCGCAGGACAGTCCCCGCTCGGGGTACTTGAAGGTGTTGCCGATCTGAGTCCGGATGAGTTTAATATATTTGTTGATTTCACTTTGATCGTGCTCGCGCCGCGCAGCCTCAGTGCGCGCTTTCTCCTCCGCGGCCAGTGCCGCGGCTAATTCCCGCTGGCGCCGCTCTTCCTCTTTACGCTTTTTCTCAGCCTCAGCCTCAGCCTCAGCCTCGGCCTTCTTGCGTTGCTCCTCGGCGAGACGTTTCTTCTCCGCTTCGGCCTGCTGGCGTTCTTCACGTTTTTTCGCGAGCGATTTTTCTTGCGCGATTCGCTTCCGCTCCTCGGCCAACTGTTGTTTCTTCCGTTCCTCGCGTTGGCGTTTTTCTTTAACCTCTTTAAGTTGCTGTTCCCGCTTTTGCTTTTGTAGGATGGCTTGTTCTTTCTTGAGTGCCTCTAAGCGTTTCTCCTCGGCTTGACGCTCCTGCTTCGCGCTGGCTACATCGCGTTCAAGCGCCTCACGGCGCGCTTCTTCGTCTTTGCGCTTGCGCCGTTCGGCCTCCTTCAGCCGTTGCACCTCGGCTTCGACCTTGTGTTGATCGATGGCGACCGCCTGCACGATTTGAGAGCTTGGCTTGGATGCGGGCGGACGATCGCCGAGGTTCAGGCTCAGCGTCAGCAATGCAATCGCGACCACATGGATCGCAATAGCATAGATAAACGATCGGAACGAGCGGAGCCGCCTTCGAACCATCGTGCCGTCAGCGTTCCGGCGGCTGCGTCATAAGCCCAAGCCCTTGCACACCGGCGCTCTGGAGCGCCGCCATCAGCTCTACCACGCGCGCGTACGCGACCGCCTGATCGCCATTGACGAGGACCGGCACATTGGGTTTGTAACGCAGCACGGCCTGGACGCGGTTTAGCAGCGTTTCTTTGCTCACGGGATCGTGCCGGTGGTCCCCGAAATCAATATAGTAATTACCTTTCCTGTCCACTGTGATGATCAGCGGTTCGGTATCGCTCGGGGGCACCGGTTCGGAGGCGGCTTGCGGCAGATCCACCTTGACCCCTTGGGTGATGAGCGGCGCGGTGATCATGAAGATGATCAGCAACACCAACATCACATCGATGTAGGGGACGACGTTGATATCCGACATCAGGCGCTTACGCTTGTGTCTCACCGCCATGCCCTTGAGACTCCCCCGGCCATGTTTCGTTCAGGCGTGCGCCTGGCGGTGCAAAATGGAGGAAAACTCCTCCAGGAATATGTCGTAGCGGCTGAATAGGCGGTCGATATCGTTGGCGTAACGATTGTAGGCGATGACCGCGGGAATGGCTGCGAACAAGCCCATGGCCGTAGCGATCAAGGCCTCGGAGATCCCGGGGGCCACCATGGCGAGCGTTGCTTGATGCACATTGCCCAGGGCTTGAAAGGAGTTCATGATGCCCCAGACCGTGCCGAAGAGACCCACGTACGGGCTCACCGAGCCCACCGTGGCGAGCAGCGGCAAGCTCTGCTCGAGGTCTTCGATCTCACGGTTCAGGGCCACGCGCATCGAGCGTTGCGCGCCCTCCAAGACGGCGCCCGGCTCAATGCCCTCTTGTTGGCGCAAGCGCGCGAATTCCTTGATACCGGCTTCAAAGATCCGTTCGAGCCCCGAGGGCTCGTGGCTGCGCTGCGCGATGCGGTTATAGAGCTCGGTGAGGTCATCGGCCGACCAAAAGCGATCCTCGAATTTATCCGCATCGCGCCGCGCTTTCCAGACCACGGCGCGTTTATTGAAGATCACCGTCCAGGACCAAAGCGAAGCGGCGATCAAAACCACCATCACGAACTTGACCAACAGGCTGGCACCTAGGATCAAATTGGTAATCGAAAGATCAGTCGCCATTTGTAAGCTCGGCTAAAATCGAAGGGGGTATGGGTATGGGGGCGCTTAGCGCTCGCCGAACAGGTCGGGCTGGCTCGCGAGGTGCTCGGGCGGTGCGGCTCCGAAGTGCAACCACGCGGCGCGCGTCGCCGTCCGTCCCCTTGGGGTACGCATCATGAATCCCTGCTGGATCAAGAACGGTTCCAGCACATCCTCGATCGTCCCCCGCTCTTCCCCGATCGCGGCGGCCAGGCTATCGACGCCGACGGGCCCCCCATCGAATTTCTCGATAATCGTTAAGAGCAGCTTGCGGTCCATGATGTCAAAGCCGTGGGTGTCGACACTGAGCAATTCCAAAGCCCGCTTGGCGATGTCCACGTTGACCTCTCCATCGCCGCGGACCTCGGCGTAATCCCGCGCGCGGCGCAGCAGACGGTTGGCGATTCGCGGCGTGCCGCGCGCCCGCCTCGCGATCTCCCCGGCGCCCTCGGCATCGACGGCGACGCCGAGGATGCGCGCCGAGCGCCGCACGATGCGGGTCAGATCCTCCGCGTCGTAGAATTCCAGCCGTTCGACAATCCCGAAGCGGTCTCGCAACGGCGAGGTGAGCAGCCCGGCACGGGTGGTGGCGCCGACCAGGGTAAACGGCGGCAGATCCAGTTTGATGGCGCGGGCCGCCGGACCTTCGCCGATCATGATATCGATCTGAAACTCCTCGAGCGCCGGGTACAGGATCTCCTCCACCACCGGGCTCAAGCGGTGGATCTCGTCGATGAAGAGCACGTTTCGCGGCTCGAGATTGGTCAGGATCGCGGCCAGATCGCCGGGGCGTTCCAGCACCGGACCGGAGGTCTGACGCAAAGCGACTCCCAGCTCGTTGGCAATGATATGGGCCAGCGTCGTCTTACCGAGTCCCGGCGGGCCAAAAAGCAGTACATGATCGAGCGGCTCGCGGCGCCGGCGCGTGGCGGTGATGAAAATTTCCAGCCGTTCGCGCACCGGCGTCTGGCCGACGTAATCCTTGAGCCGGCGGGGCCGCAATGCTTCGTCCGCGTCGCCGGCCATGGTGTCGGGAAGGATTAATGAATTCAAATCGCTCATGCTTGTGAGCGCAGCACCGCGCGGATGATGGCTTCGCTCGTCATCCCGGCGGTATCGATGGCTTGCACGTAGCGCCCGGCCTCGTGAGCTTTATAGCCGAGCGCCACCAGACCCTCGATCGCGTCCGCCAAGGCGTCATGGGATCCTGCCAAGGCCCCTCCCGCGGCCGCCCCGCGCGGTGTCCAATCGGCAAGCCGGTCGCGCATCTCGATGACCAGCCGCTCGGCGGTCTTCTTGCCGATCCCGGGCAGGTCTGTCAGCCGGGCGATGTCTTCCGCATGGATGCACTTGGTAAACTCCTCGACATCAGACCCGGAGAGAATGGCGAGCGCGGTGCGGGCGCCGATCCCGCTGACCTTGAGCAAGGCGCGGAACAGCCGCCGTTCGGACTCGCTTAAAAAGCCGAACAGGAGGTGCGCGTCCTCCCTGATGGCGAGGTGCGTATATAACAGAACCTCGGCGTTGAGTGAAGGCAGCCGGTCAAAGGTGCTCAGCGGCGCCTCCAGCTCGTAGCCGATGCCGTGGGCCTCGAGCAGGAGATGCGGGGGCCGCTTTTCGATCAGCAGTCCGCGGATGCGTCCGATCATAGAAACCGCCGCCGCCGGTTACGCCGCACGCCGGGCATGCGCAGCAGGCCTTGGCGCGTGTGGCCGTGACAGAGCGCGACCGCGAGCGCGTCCGCGGCATCGGTCTCTGGTGGCGCCTTGAGGTTCAGCAGCACCTTGATCATGTGTTGGATTTGAGCCTTTTCGGCATTGCCCCGGCCGACGATGGCCTGTTTAATTTGCGCCGGCGTAAACTCAAACACCGGTAAACCACGCTTCGCTCCGGCCACCAACGCCGCCCCGCGGGCTTGGCCAAGCTTCAGGGCGGAGTCCGCGTTGCGGTTAATAAACACGAGCTCCACCGCCATCTCTTGCGGATTATATTCTTCTATCGCCGCCGTCACACCATCGAAGATGCGGCTAAGCCGCGGGGCTAGCGCATCGCCTGCGGTTTTGATGCCGCCGCTGGCGACATAGAAAGTGCGCGCGCCGTCCACATCGATGACGCCATAGCCCGTGATCCGGGATCCGGGATCGATACCGAGGATACGGATCACTGAGATGTTGCTCGGTCCGGTTGTTGCGATTCTGCCATGTGGCTGCCCCGGGATTTCACCGGGAACGGATCAGGCTGATATTGTATTCTTGATGCAGTGCTGTTTGTAATGTGGGTCACGCCGCGAAAATGCAGGATGCTTCGCCAAGCCCGTTATAAAACCGGTCACCGTTCCCGTGGTGGCGAAATCCAAATTGACTTACCCGAGTTTTTCTCCAGACTGGTTAGGGTGTGGTAATCATCTGGGGAGGCCAGATCATGATTGTTGAGACGCTCGCGAAACACCTGCATGGACCTACGGCGGTCCGGTTGCGGGTACCTCCGCCGCTTGAGACCGAGATGCTAGTCGAGGCATCCGAAAACCGTGCCCGCTTGCTTCAAGGAACAATCGTGATCGCGGAGGCTCAAGGCGCCGAGATCGAACTAAGCGCTCTCACACCTCCGTCATTTCCCGAAGCAGTGGAGGCTGCCAGATCCTATTTGGGCTTCATTCGCCACAGCTTTCCACGATGTTTCGTCTGTGGTCCGAAGCGGACATTCGGCGACGGCATGCGAATTTTCCCGGGTCTTATCGAGGCTCGCTCCATCGTTGCGGCGCCCTGGATCCCTGATGCATCGCTTGCGGAGAGATCCGGCACCCTCGCCCCCGAATTCATATGGGCAGCCCTGGACTGCCCCAGCGGATTCGCGGTGTTGCCCGTGCCGGAAGGGAAGACCCTCGTGCTCGGAGAACTTTGTGCCCGCGTTGGGAGCGCTGTCAGGCCCGGGGACAGATACGTCGTAATCGGATGGCCGCTCCACGTTGACGGTCGCAAGCGCTACGCGGGTTCAGCCATATTCACCGAGTCCGGTGATGCGGTGGCTGTCGGGCGCGCCACCTGGATTGAGGTTCCGGTCACTGCATTCACGAGCGAGTCACCCTGCGGACAATAGGCGCCGGCCTAAGATTGCGGAAGCTTGCCCTCGGCGCCGGGCATTCTGGCCGTGAAGCGCGTTGCGCGACAGTGGCCACCACGTGATCGGCAGCGGAGACGTTGTTGCTGCCGTGATTGCTAATGAAAGCGAAGGACGCGGCCACGCGCCGGCGGCCGCGCAGGATGCTGAAAGGGCTATCAATTTGGCGATCATTTCGCTTCGGCAAGCTTTTTCAGGTTCGCGAGCCCGCTTAGGTAGATCCCTGTGACCGCATTAATGGCGGCTTGATCGTTGAGCTCGGGCGGGGGATTATTGTTAGGGTAGCCGCGATAGAAATCGTCGTTCCAGGAATTGATGCCCGTTAAGCCCGGGGTTCTTGTGTTACCCTTTGCCCCGATGCCGACCCCAGAAGAGCTCGCGAAGGAGACTATCGACGCGCTGCTCACCGCCGCCGGGTGGGCAGTGCAGGACTACCCTGCCTACGCCCCTAACGCCGCGCCCGGTATCGCCTTGCGCGAAGTGCCGCTCAAGGAAGGTCGCTGCGATTACCTGCTGATGCTGGACCGCGCTGCGGTCGGCATCATCGAAGCCAAGAAAGAAGGCGTGCTGCTCTCCGGCGTCGCCGAGCAATCCGCGTTCTATGCGGGCCAGTTGCCGCCCTTCCTCCAGGCCAAGGCCGAGCTACGGTTCTGCTACGAATCCACCGGGATCGAGACCTATTTCCGGGACACGCAGGATCCGCATCCGCGCTCGCGCAATGTCTTCGCCTTCCATAAGCCGGAAACCCTCGCCGGCTGGTTGACTGAAGCCGACACGTTGCGCGCCCGGCTGCGCAAGCTGCCGCCGCTTATCACCACCGGAATGCGCGATTGCCAGATCGAAGCCGTCACCCGCCTGGAGCAGTCGCTCGCCCAGGATAAGCCCCGCGCGCTGATCCAGATGGCCACCGGCGCCGGCAAGACCTACACCGCCTGCGCCTTCACCTACCGCCTTATCAAGCACGCCGATGCGCGCCGCGTGTTGTTCGTTGTGGACCGCGACAACCTTGGCAAACAGACCAAGGGCGAGTTCGACCAATACAACCTGCCGGACACCAACCGCAAGTTCACCGAGACTTACAACATCCAGCGCCTGCAATCGAGCCACTTCGACTGGACCGACAGCAACCGTGTCACCATCACCACAATTCAGCGGCTTTACTCGCTGCTGCGCGGGGAAGAACTGCCGGAAGATGCCGATGAGCTTTCCGCTTTCGAGATCAGCACCGCCGATGATCGAACGAAGGACGTAGAATACAACCCAAAGATTCCCATTGAGGCCTTCGACTTCATCGTCACCGACGAGTGCCACCGCTCTATCTACAACCTCTGGCGCCAGGTGCTCGAATACTTTGACGCCCGCCTCATC
>JBOIDH010000011.1:0-14384 GCA_050740495.1 Gammaproteobacteria bacterium
GTCAAGGTCTCGATGATGACGTTGGTATTCGGGTCGCCCCCGCGCACTCGAAAGACAGAAACGCCCCCCATGCCGTCCAGGGGCTTTAAGATAATATCGCCGTGTACCTCCAAAAACGCCTTAATGCACGTCCGGCTCCTGGTCACCAGGCTCGGCGGACAGCATTGCGGAAACCAGGCGCTAAAGAGCTTTTCGTTCGCGTCCCGAAGGCTACGGGGCGCGTTGACAACCAAGACGCCGGCGGCTTCGGCAAGCTCCAAAATATAGGTCGCATAAATATACTCCATATTAAAGGGCGGGTCTTTACGCATGAGCACCACATCCAGATCCGAAACCGGCCGCGTTTGCTCATGGATAAATCGATGCCAATGATCGCTACGATCCTCGACCGCCAGTTCCCGCATGCGCGCGTAGGCCCGGCCGTTGTCAAGAAACAGATCCGCCAACTCCATGTAATAGAGTGGCCAGCCGCGCGCTTGCGCCGCGAGCAGCATGGCGAAGCTACTGTCTTTCTTTATGTCGATCCCCGCAATCGGGTCCATCACGATACCAAGCTTGATGCTCATATTGCCCACGCGAAGCTAACAGGATCTCATTCCACCATTCTGCATCATTCTCGATTCGTCATCACCGTTTCAGCGTGAAGTGTCCTTAGGAAGCGGCCCCTGGGTTAGGCGCCGCGGAAGCCGCTTGATCTCCTGAATCGGTGCCTGCTAACCTTTGACGAGCGAACAAGGACAACAACGCGCTATGCGCGGAGGTCGGCGAGGCAAGGGATCGCGGGTTCTAACAGGCGAATGACGGAGATCGCGAACGGCAGGCGCCGCGCGCCCGCACGCTGCCCCTGGGCGCTGTCGGATGCCTTGACCATCGGCTATCACGATACCGAGTGGGGCGTGCCGGTGCATGAGGACCGCAGACTATTCGAGTTTCTCGTGCTCGAAGGCGCCCAAGCGGGCCTGAGCTGGCTCACGGTTCTAAGAAAACGCGAGAACTACCGCGTCGCCTTCGATAACTTCGATCCCGCGACCGTGGCCAACTACGACGCGCATAAGATCGCCCGGTTGCTAGAAAACCCCGGCATTATCCGCAACCGGCGCAAGATCGAAGGCGCAATCAATAACGCGCGGGCGTTTTTACGAGTTCAAAACGAGTTCGGGAGCTTTGATGCGTATATTTGGGGCTTCGTGGACGGTACGCCCAAGGACAACCACTGGCGCAGCATCACCGAGCTTCCCGCCCGTACTGCTCAGTCCGACGTGCTCAGCAAGGATCTTATCCAACGAGGGTTCAAGTTCGCGGGCTCGACCATCTGTTATGCGCATATGCAGGCGACGGGCATGGTAAACGATCATATCGTCGGCTGTTTCCGCCATGGGCAATTGCTGTCCGGCCGGACTTTGAGTTTGTGAAATAACCTACTGCGCTTGGGATCTCGCGTTCCGGCGGTGCTCGGGATCCTCATGTATTTCAACATACACCCCGGTTGCTCGTCCCATCCTTGGGACTCGCCCCTGCGGGGCGTGCGCGAGTCTCATCAAGAATCGCGCGGCGGTAGGTTCAGTCGGCCCATAGACCGACAGGGGGGTGCGACAATTTGCCGCATCCCCCCGGTTAGCGTTGTCGTTATACTGTATTCTGCGCCGCCGACAAACGCGCGTCCCCAACCCCGTGCCACACAGGAGAAACATAATACTTCGTCACGATGCCATATTACGCTGCCTGCTGGCCGTAGCGGCGCTCGCATGCATTGCAAGCTCCCCGGCCGAGGCAGGCCATACGGCCTCGCTCGGTATTGGGGTAGGCACCGCCTCGCCGATCAACACCGAGTCAGCGGTGACGCTTCCCAAGGAGCGCTGGGCAGCTGGCATCCGCACCGAGTACACGAATTTCGAGCACTTCTCCGATGCGGAGCTCGTGGCTCGCAGGGAATCCCATCCGGAGGCTGATCTGCATGCGGCGGATTCCGTGTTGAGCACCTCCGTCGGGGGTTTCTATGGCGTCACCGACGACCTGACCCTGGGCCTGCGTTTACCCTATGTATGGCGTTTCGAGATCCGCGAGCCGGGCCATCATGATGAGGAGGGCCACGAGGAGGAGGCCGGGGAGCTGGTCGAGCAACTGGGTGACACCGACGACATCGGCGACCTGGTTTTGTTCGGGCAGTATCGTTTTTTCCACGAGCCCAACCGCCAGCATGCGGCGATCCAGCTCGGGGTTAAGGCGCCCACGGGCGACACCGACGAGCACTCGCCCGAGGGGGAACTCATCGAGGCCGAATTCCAGCCCGGCAGCGGCTCCTGGGACGGCCTCTTGGGTCTCGCCTACACGTTTTGGTTCTCCCCCTTTGCGCTCGATACCAATGTCCTCTATACGGTGGTCAGCGAAGGCACCCAGGATACCGAGCTCGGCGATACCTTTAACTACAATATCGCCTTCTCCTATCGACTCGGCGGCGGACAGCAAGGTGTGTTCTATGCCCCACGTCAGGGGCTTGCTTGGGACCTGATCGCCGAGTTCAACGGCGAGTGGCGTGATACCGCGGAAAAAGCCGGCATCAAGGACCCAGATTTCGGCGGGCACGTGCTGTATTTCTCGCCGGGCGTACGCCTCACGCTCGGGTCCAACTGGAGTTTCGCGGTCTCGGGGGGCATACCGGTGGCTGTGGACCTCAACGGCCAGAATCTGGCCGATCCGGACTATCGCGTGACTGCGAGCCTGGGATTCAGTTTCTAGGGGCATTCCGGGGTATTGGCAACACCTGAATATGCTGAGTATGTGTGCACGACGGCTCGGATTGACCACCCTAACTATCGCGGCGCTGCTCACAGGCTGCGCCGGCCTCGCCACGCCCGCAGGCAAGCTTGGTATTGCGCCTGGCAAGCGCTTGCACGACGCTGCGGTCGCGGGCGCGGCCTTTGGTCCCGATGAAAGGCTCTGGCGCCTCATCGTCGCGGACCGTCAGATCTATGTCGACAGCTCGGAGGATCACGGCGCCACCTATAGCGCGCCGGTCGCGGTAAGTCCCGGCGGGCAGCCGATACTCGCGCGCGCCGAAGACCGGCCCTCCATCGCGGCCGATGCACGGGGGCGGGTTTACGTGCTCTACACCGTCGGCACGATCGAAGCCCCCATCACCTACCTGGTCTATTCCATGGACGCTGGACGGCGGTTCAGCACGCCCAGACCGATCACCGATCCGGCACACCCAAGCCCCCACTACCAGGGCGCGATGGTCGTAGACCCGGAAGGACGGCTCTATGTCTTTTGGAATGACGAGAGGGGCAAGGGATCTGCAGCGGCGGACCGGCAAGGCGCATCGCTCTATTTTGCGAGCAATGACCGTGTGGCGGCATCGAGCTTTTCGAACCAACCGCTTGTGGACGGGCTTTGCAATTGCTGCCGGTTGGCCGTTGATCTCGATGTCGACGGTCTGCCCGTGGTTTTCGCACGTTTCGTCTTTCCGGATCAGGTTCGCGACCACGGGATGTTGAAGGCCTCGCCGAGCGGCTTGCTCGAGGGGCCTTGGCGCGTTACCGAAGACGACTGGCGGATCGAAGCTTGCCCGATGCATGGTCCGGCGCTAGCCATTTCCCGCGACGGGCGCTATCACATCACCTGGTTTACCCAGGGGAGTCGCCGTCAAGGGTTGTACTATGCCCATTCCGATGATCGGGGAAGGCACTTCTCCGCACCGGCGGTCGTGGGCCAGACCTCTGCTTTACCCGGCCACGCAGACCTTCTCAGCGTGGGTCCGCGCGTGGTGCTGGCGTGGCGCGAGTTCGACGGCACGGAGACCCGGATCATGGCGATGCAATCCCGCGATCGCGGCGACACCTGGTCCGCATCCGTGACCCTTGCCCACACACGGCACAGCGCCGATCACCCGTTTCTCATCAGCGACCAAAAACGCGTGTATCTGTCGTGGAACAGCGTCGAGCGCAGCCATCAACTCATCCCTATTGATTAAGCCTGATTATCATTTTTCCATGCGCACACGACGCTCGTTTCTCGGTTGGGCCCTTCTCGGGTGGACGGTGCTTGCCCTCGGGGGTGAGTCCGCGCCGCGCCCGTTCGTATCGGGCAGCCTGTCGGCGATCACGGCGCCCCGCACGGGCAGGGCCTTCCTGCTCAATCTGTGGTCTCTCAACTGCCCGCCTTGCCGAGGCGAGCTGGCCCTCCTGGCCCGGCTGGTCCGCGATCACCCGCGGTTCGATCTCGTGCTGATCGCGGCCGATGCGCCGGCCGATGCCGAAAAGGTTCGGCGGGTGTTGACTCAGCGCGGTCTCAGCGGGGTCGAGTCCTGGATATTCGGCGAGACAAACCCACAGCGCTTGCGGTATGAGATCGATGCGGGGTGGTACGGAGAACTTCCCAGGAACTACTTCTACGACCCGGCGCACAATCGCATCTCGGTGAGCGGGGTGCTTAAGGAGGAACAATTGTCGGCCTGGATTGCCGCGATCGAGCGCCAGGCCGGCGCTCGAACTAAGTTAAGCCGGTAGCAATAAAACCCAACGTGCCACAGCCGCCAATCACTGGGATGATGCCCCACTGATAGCGCCACATGGCGAGAAAAGCGGCGGCGCCGATGAGCGCGGCAACGCCCTCGAACGGCCCGGCGAACCCTTCAGGCCAGAGAACGTGAACGGCAAAGAAAACCGCGAGATTGAGCACGACGCCGACGACCGCCGCGGTGATCGCGGTCAGGGGCGCTGTAAATTTCAAATCGCCGTGCGTGGCCTCCACCAGCGGACCGCCGATCAAGATGAACAGAAAGGATGGTAAAAAAGTAATAAATGTCGCCGCCACCGCCCCCATGATCCCAGCCGTCGCCAGGGCTTGGGGGCCGGAAACTTGCTCGCCCCACGCGCCGACAAATCCAACGAACGCCACCACCATAATCAAGGGTCCGGGCGTGGTTTCGCCGAGCGCCAGACCGTCCATGATGGAACTTTTTAACGCATATGCCGACCAGAGGACATCAACGGAGAGCGGCAAGCAACGATTTGAAGTCTGGGAAAAGTTTATTCGAAGTAATGCGATACATGATCGTGACGACAAGACTCGGTTTCTGAAATTTGTGGAGGCGACACTGAAGTACAACAAGTATCGTAAGAAGTACGTATATTCATCAGGAGATCTGACACGCTGGTATTCCCAGTGTCGTCAGGGTGAGCCTCATGGTACCAAGCGGTAAGAGATGAGCCCAGTAGAGGAAAGTCTCTGCCGCCGTTGGAACGCGCGTCACCCTGTGGTCGCGATTCAAAATGCGATCAAAGCTGCCTTTCCTGATTTAGAGCAGATGCTCCCTCCCATTGACCCATATCTTCTTGCAAAAAGGAGGGGGATTAAGCAGGTGTCCATAAGGGAAATCGAAACTGACGGTTTCATGTCCCAAACCTCGAACGGCGACTATATTGTTGAGCTGAACGCAGCGCACCCTGAGGCAAGGCGTCGATTCACCTTAGCGCATGAGATCGCACATACTTTTTTCTTTGACCTCATGCAACCAGAGGGTAACGGTAATAGATACCGCGCTGATTGCCACGAAGTGTCTTTCCATAGGGATCTCTCTGAAGAATACCTATGCAATGTCGCGGCATCTGAACTACTCATGCCCAGCACCCAATTTATGTCAGGACTGAATAAATATGGGCCTACAGCCTGGGCTGTTGTCCAAATATCCAGAGATTTAAAGACGTCGTTGCAGGCCACTGCATGGCGTATATCCTGGCTTGTACCATACAAGATAATAATTTGCTGTTGGCAACATGACCATGTGTCCAATATTTACAAAACTCTATGGACCACGCCGTTGGTGGCTTCCAGCCAAAGTCCTATAAAACGATATTGTGTCTACAAAAGCGAACCGGTGTACAAGAAGTTCTCCGAAGAGCGCGCTTTCGCGGTTGGAGTTGGGCTTCGCTAGGAGGACCGCTTGAACGTTATTTCATGGATGGTCTTGTGCTCCTGGAGCAACCACGACGATTGATAACGGTTATAGGGGTAAGTTATAGTGTTAGATGCAGCGGCTGAAGGGATCCCTCTGGACGAACGCACCATTCCGACCTACCGCGTATGTTGACCTAAGCTAAGCCGCGAGTTGCTGCTCCATCGCGGGTGCGTATGTCCCCAGCGTCGCAAGGCCATTGCATTTGGCGCGGTGGTAGAGCGCCTTCTGGGCCGCTGCGAGGTTTTCAGCCTTGCCGCCCCAGATCTTCAAGGCCGGATCTTGGAGGGCGCGGCCGTAGGAGAAGCTGAGCGGCCAGGGGTGTTTCATGGCCATTGCGTTCATCGCGTTGAGATGCGCGGTGGCGGGTTCGGCCTTCTGGCCTCCGGAGAGGAACACAATGCCCGCGACCGCCGCCGGAACGGAATAACGCAGGCAGCGCACGCTCATCTCGGCAACCTCCTCGACGCTGTTTTGCTGTGGGCACTGCTTTCCCGCAATCACCATATTGGTCTTCAGGATAAGATGCTCCAAGACCACGCCTTGCTCATAGAGGTTCTGGAATAGCCGCCGTAAGGTCGCTTCGGTTACCTCATAGCAACGCTCGATGGTGTTGTCCGCATCCATCAGGACCTCGGGTTCCACGATGGGCACGAGCCCTTGTTCTTGGCACAGCGCGGCATAGCGCCCCAAGGCGCTGGCGTTGGCGTTGATGCAACCGCGGGTCGGGATCCCGTTGCCTATGGTGATCACCGCCCGCCACTTGGCGAAGCTCGCACCGAGGTTCCGGTACTCGATCAAGCGCTCGCGCAGACCATCGAGACCTTCGGTGATCTTTTCTCCAGCCAGGAAGGGCATGTCTTTCGCGCCTTGGTCGACCTTAATCCCGGTGATGACCCGGGCATCGGACAACGCTTTTGTGAACGGTACACCATTCGCAGTGGATTGCCTGATCGTTTCGTCGAATAAGATCATGCCGCTCACGTACTCACCGATCCCTTGCGTGGTAATAAGCAGCTCGCGGTAGGCGCGCCGGGTGTTTTCCACCGATGCGATACCGATGGAGTCGAAACGCTTTTTGATGCTCGGGAAGCTTTCGTCAATGGCGAGAATTCCCTTGCCGGGAGCGACTAATGCTTCCGCCGTTTGTCGCAGATCGGACATAGCATGTTCCTCTGGTTCATGGTAACGATAGTCTGGCGCCGGTCGCGTGGCAACCGCATGGATCATTCATAACGCCGATTCCGCGGCTAGCTCCCCTACGCGAACGATCTTCATGCCGTTGGTTCCACCCTGTTTACCGCGCATATCACCTTTGGTAATGACTACGATATCTCCTTCGTGTACCGCGCCGCGCTCGAGCAGGATGTCGATCATTTCACGGTTGACGCGCAGGAAATCGGTGTGCATGACGTCGAAATTGATCGGGTAGACGCCACGGTACAGCGTCACCCGCCTGAGCGTCTCGGGACGGCGGGTGAAGGCGAAGATCGGGATCCCGGTGAGCACGCGCGACATCCATATGCCGGTGGCGCCGGTCTCCGTGAGCGCGAGAATGGCCTTCGCGCCGATGTGGTTGGCCGCGTAAAGCGTGGACATGGCGATCGCTTCATCGATGCGGTCGAACAGCGAATCGATGCGGTAGTCGGCCCCCCGGAGGCCCCACTGGGTCTCCGTCTCCAAGCAGATCCTATCCATCGCCTCGACGGCTTTGCGCGGGTATCTGCCCACGCTGGTTTCGGCGGAGAGCATGACGGCATCCGTGCCATCCAAGACAGCATTGGCGACGTCGAAGACTTCGGCCCGTGTCGGGATCTGGTTTGCGATCATCGACTCCATCATCTGCGTGGCCGTGATGACCAGGCGGTTCGCGTTACGGGCTTGCTGGATCAAGCGTTTCTGGACCGGGGGAAGGGCCGCATCCCCGATCTCGACGCCGAGATCGCCGCGCGCGATCATGATCCCGTCCGAGGCTCGCAGGATCTCATCGATACACTGCAAGGCTTCGGCGCGCTCGATCTTGGCGATGACGCCGCAGGTTCCGTTGCTCTCGGCAATCAAACGGCGGGCTTCCTCGAGGTCGGCGGCATTGCGCGGAAAGGATACGGCGATGTAGTCGGCGCCGATGTCCACCGCGTGGCGGATGTCAGCGCGGTCCTTGGAGGTCAGCGCGCCCGCGGAGAGCCCGCCGCCGGCACGGTTCAAGCCCTTGCAGTCGGACAGCGGGCCGCCCACCCGCACCACGCATTCGACGCCGGTCCCCAGGACGCGCTTGACTTCAAGCACGATACGGCCATCGTCAATGAACAGGGTATCGCCGCGCTTGACATCTTTCGGGAGATCCACGTAGGTGACCCCGACGCGGTGTTCATCTCCGTCCGCGGGCGGGATGGCGGTGTCGAGCGTGAAGGAGGCCCCTTCCCGCAGTTCCACACGGCCGCCGCGGAATCGCTGGATGCGGATCTTCGGGCCTTGCAGATCGGCGATGGCGCCGACCTGCGTGCCGCGCGCCTGGGAGCAGGCCCGCAGTTGGTCGATCCGGCGTTTATGGCTGTCGTGGGAGCCATAGGAGTAGTTTAACCGGATGACGTCCACCCCGGCCGCGATGAGGCCATCGAGCACCTTGGGATCGTCGGTAGCCGGGCCGAGGGTGGCAACGATTTTCGTTCTGCGCATGCGGGGCGTTGCGAGCCTAATAACCCTCGCTCGGATGCACGTAATCGGGATGGGAGCGGGCGCGCTCTTGCAGGATGGCGACAGCAGGTAGGGTTTTCCCCTCGAGAAACTCCAGGAACGCCCCGCCGCCGGTGGATATATAGGACAGCCGCTCGCCGATCCCGTACTTCGCAATGGCCGCGAGCGTCTCGCCGCCCCCGGCGAGGGAATAGGATTGGCTCGCGGCTATCGCCATCGCGACCGTCCGCGTCCCCTGGCCGAATTGGTCGAATTCAAACACCCCGAGCGGCCCGTTCCAGACGATCGTTTGAGCCTGTTCAAGCAACGCGGTGTAGCGCCTCGCGGTGCGGGGGCCGACATCCAAAATGAGATCGTCGGCGGTGATCTCTGAGAGGTTCTTGATCGTCGCGGCGGCGGTTTCGGAAAGCTCCTTGGCGCAAACGACGTCCTCGGCCAAGGGTATCTCTGCGCCGCGGGCGGCTGCCCGCCCGAGAAGCCGCGAGGCCACCTCGAGCAAGGGTTCTTCCACGAGAGACTGACCGGTGGCATGGCCCGCGGCGCGAAGGCACGTATTCAGGATCCCGCCGCCGACAATGAGCTGATCCACGGTCTCGACCAGCGATTCGAGTAGCCCGAGCTTGGTCGAAATCTTCGACCCGCCCACAATCGCGACCAGGGGGCGTGCCGGTTGTTTCAAGGCTTGGCTCAAGGCCTTGATCTCGGCCTCGAGCAGCGGCCCGGCGCAGACCTGGGGAGCATACTTGGCGATCCCGTGGGTCGAAGCCTCGGCACGATGGGCGGTGGCAAAGGCATCATTCACGTACACATCGCAAAGCACCGCTATTTTTCTCGCCAAGGCGTCGTCGTTATTTTTCTCGCCGATCTCGAAGCGCACGTTTTCGCATAGAGCCGCTTGGCCGGGTTCGACGCTGACTCCGTCGATCCAATCTTTAACCAGCGCGATGTCTCGATGCAGCAACTCGGATAAGCGGGTAGCGACCGGTGCCAAGCTCAGCGCCGCGTCGTACCGGCCTTCTTGCGGGCGGCCGAGATGCGAGAGGAGAATTACCCGGGCGCCCGCCGACAAGGCCTTGCTGATGGCAGGGAGCGCGGCCCGCAAGCGTGTGTCATCGAGGATCCGGCGCGCTTGGATCGGTACGTTGAAGTCCTCCCGGATCAACACCCGTTTCCCGGCAAGGCTCAGATCGGACATCGACATCATGGACGGAAGCGGTCCTTACTTGGCGTTCATCAAGGCGATCGTGACGTCCAACATGCGGTTGGAAAAGCCCCATTCGTTATCGTACCAGGACAAGACTTTGACCAACGTGCCTTCGATGACACGGGTCTGGGTGGCATCGTAAATGGACGAGGCGGGGTTGTGATTGAAATCGACCGAGACCAGCGGCTTGTCGTTATACTCCAGAAGTCCCTTGAGCTCGCCTTGGGCGGCCTCGCTCAATACCGCATTGATCTCCTCCTTGGTGGTCTCGCGCGCGGCGACGAAGCTCAGATCCACCAAGGATACATTGAGCGTGGGAACGCGCACGGCGTAACCATCCAGTTTTCCGTTCAACTCGGGAAGCACCAAACCGACGGCCGCGGCCGCGCCGGTCCTGGTCGGGATCATGGACTGCGTCGCGGACCGCGCCCGGCGCAGATCGCTATGGTAGACGTCGATCAATACCTGATCATTGGTGAAGGAATGGATCGTGGTCATGACGCCGCGCAGAATGCCGATGCGCTCATGCAGCGGCTTCACCAAGGGCGCCAGGCAGTTGGTGGTGCAAGACGCATTGGAGATCACCGTGTCGCTCGCTTTGAGCGTCTGATGATTCACGCCATAGACGATCGTGGCGTCGACCTCGGTCGCCGGAGCCGAGATAATGACCTTCTTGGCGCCTGCTTGGAGGTGGGCGCCGGCCCTGGCCTTACTGGTAAAAAGCCCGGTGCATTCGAGAACCACATCGACACCGAGGCGGGCCCAGGGGAGCTTGGCGGGATCGCGCTCGGCGAGAATGCGGATAGGATCGCCGTCGACCACCATAGACTGGTCCGTGGCCGTGATCTCGCCCGGAAAGCGCCCGTGGACGCTATCGTAGCGGGTTAAATGCGCGTTGGTGGCGACATCACCGAGGTCATTGATCGCGAGGATTTGGATCTCGTGAGTCCGCCGCGACTCATAGAGCGCGCGCAGAATATTGCGGCCGATACGGCCGTAGCCATTGATTCCAACCTTAATCGCCATCTATCTCTCCAATTGATTAATTCCGTTTCCATTTCATTCGTATAACTTTGTCGCCCTCCTCGCTCGCTCCTCGCCTACCATCTACGGTATGTCTCGTCGCTCGCTCGTCGGCTTCGCGTTCTACTTTTGAACTGGAACCGGAATACGCCCAACACGCGGGTTAAGCGAGCAGCCGCTTCACTTCTTCGATGACATGTTCGACGTTGAATCCGAAGTGCCTCAGCACCTCCTCCCCGGGTGCCGACTCGCCAAACGAATCGAGCCCGATGACCCGGCCGTCCAGGCCCACGTATTTAAACCAGAAATCGGTGGCCCCGGCCTCGATGGCGATCCGGGTGCGGACCTCGGATGGCAGCACGGCCTCGCGGTAGCCGCGATCCTGGGCGTCGAATACCTGCGTGCCCGGCATGGACACGACGCGCACCCGCACCCCAATGCGGCTGAGCACCGAGGCCGCGCCGGTGGCTAGTTCAACCTCCGATCCGGTGGCCAATAAAATCACCTGAGGCTGGTCTTGACAATCGCTTAGGACATAAGCGCCGCGTCCGATCGCGTCGATTTGCTCGGGGCTACGCGGCTGCGGCGTCACGGCTTGGCGGGTGAGGAGCAACGCCGTGGGCCCGTGACGATGCTCCAGCGCCAGCTTCCATGCGACCGCGGTTTCCACCGGATCGCAAGGCCGCCACACGCGGAGGTTAGGGATCAGCCGCAGGCTCGTGGCGTGCTCGATCGCTTGATGCGTCGGCCCGTCTTCACCGAGCCCGATCGAATCATGGGTGTAGACGAAGATGCTCTGCGCCTTCATTAGCGCCGCCATGCGGACGGCGTTGCGCGCATAGTCCGAGAACACGAGGAAGGTTCCGCCGTAGGGGATGAAACCCCCGTGCAGAGCGATCCCGTTCATGATCGCCGACATGGCGAATTCGCGCACACCGTAGTGGACATAATTGCCGTCGAAGGATTGCCGGGTGATGACCTGGGATCCCAGGCCGTTCGCGCCCTTCCAAAGCGTGAGGTTGGATTCGGTCAGGTCGGCGGAGCCGCCGAGAAGCTCGGGGAGCAGCGGGCCGTAAGCGCAAAGCGCGTTTTGTGATGCCTTGCGCGTCGCGATGCGTTCGGACTTTGCGACTAGCGCCGCAATGAAGCTTCGCGCCCGCGGTTCCCAATCATCCGGTAAGCGGCGTGCGAGGCGCCTTTCAAATTCATTCGCCAACTCCGGATAGGCGTGTCGGTAACGGGCGAAAAGCGCGTTCCACTCGGCTTCGAGGTCGGCGCCGCGCGCGCGGCCATCCCACGCGGCGTAGATCTCCCCCGGGACCACGAATTCCGCGTGTGGCCAGTCGAGATTAATTCTGGCGGTGGCCACCGCTTCCGGACCCAAGGGGGCGCCGTGGCAGACGGCGGTTCCGGCTTGCGGCGCGCCGTAACCGATGGTGGTTGCGAGCATCACGAGGCTCGGTTTATCCGTAACAGCGCGGGCCTTTTCCAAGGCCTCCGCGACGGCGCCGGCATCATGGCCGTCGACGGCACCGATCACCTGCCAGCCGTAGGACTCGAAGCGCTTGCGGGTATCATCGGCGAACCATCCGCGAACGTCGCCGTCGATGGAGACTTGATTGTCATCGTAGAGGACGATGAGCTTGCCTAGGCCCAAGGCGCCGGCCAGCGAACAGGCTTCGTGGGAGATCCCCTCCATCAAACAGCCATCGCCGACCGCCACGTAGGTGTGATGATCGACGATGTCGAATCCCTCGCGGTTGAACTGAGCGCTTAAAACGAGCTCGGCGAGCGCCATCCCGACCCCGTTGGCGAGACCCTGACCGAGCGGTCCCGTGGTGGCCTCGATGCCGGGGGTGAGGCCAAACTCGGGATGGCCGGGGGTGCGGGAATGCAGTTGCCGAAAGTGCTTGAGGTCCTCGATCGTGAGGTCGTAACCGCTCAGGTGCAGCAGGGCGTACAAGAGCATCGAGCCATGCCCGTTCGACATCACAAAGCGGTCGCGATTGCTCCAACGCGGGTTGGCCGGGTTGTGCCGCAGGTAGCCGTTCCATAGCACTTCGGCGATGTCGGCCATGCCCATCGGCGCGCCCGGGTGCCCGGACTTGGCTTTCTGGACCGCGTCCATCGCCAAGGCGCGGATGGCGTTGGCCAGCACTTTCCGTTGCTGTTGGTAGTCTTCCTTGAGGTTTGTCGGTGCTCTCACGGATTTTGGCGCTGCTAATGCCTGGACCATTTGATCGAACAACCCATGCTCGCGATCTGGTCCCGAGGCCCGTGCCCGGTGCGAGCGATTTGAACCATGGCCTCGAACAACTCGCGCCGAGCGCCCGGTGCAGCGGCTTCCCGTTTGCCAGCATCGAGGCGGCCGCGATACTGCAAACGCAGCTCCGCGTTATAACCGAAGAAATCCGGGGTACACACCGCCCCGTAAGCCTTGGCCACCGCCTGCGTACTATCGATCAAATACGGGAACGGATACGTGAAGCGCTTGGCCGTTTCTATCATGTTTGCAAACGAATCTTCCGGATAATCGGTGGGATCGTTGGGCATGATGGCCACGCTTCTTAAACCGTAGTCCAAAAGCTCCCGGGTATCGCGTACCATGCGCTCTTGGATGGCTTGAACGTAGGGACAATGGTTGCAAATAAACATTACTAAGGCGCCGTTGTCGCCCTTGCATTGTTGCAAGGTCCAGGTCTTGCCGTCGATTCCAAGCAGGGCAAAATCGACCGCCGGTGTGTCGAATGCACAGATCGGGGGGCTCAGGAGTGCCATGCTAAGTTCTGCTCCGAACTATACATATGTCATAAATCTTGCATTGCGAGCGGTTTTGGTCGCGCGGCCAACGTAAAAAATGACTACCGTCGTTCCTCGAGGGCGTCCCGCGTTTAAACGAGGAGATGTTAGCTGTTAATCCTCGATTTATAAAGTAAACTAATCCGCTTTTTCCAGCACATTAAACTTCCGACGAGAAAATATCATGGACAATACCCGCTTGTTTACTTCCGAGTCAGTATCAGAGGGTCACCCCGACAAGATCTGTGATCAGATCTCCGATGCGGTGCTCGATGCGATCATCGCGCAGGAACCGGGGGCGCGCGTGGCGTGCGAAACGCTGGTGACGACCGGCTTAGTGACCGTGGCGGGAGAAATATCCACCTCTTCCTACGTGGATATCCGCAATGTCGCCCGGCAGGTTATCCGTGATATCGGGTACGATAGCTCGGCGATGGGGTTCGATTGGGAGTCGTGCGGCGTCATCGTCTCCATAGGTCAACAATCGGCGGATATCGCCCTCGGCGTCAACGAAAGCGGCGAGCACGAACAAGGCGCGGGCGACCAGGGATTGATGTTCGGATATGCCTGCAACGAAACGGACGTGCTCATGCCGGCGCCCATCACCTACGCGCACCGCCTGGTCCGGCGGCAAGCCGAAGTCCGCAAGACGGGCCGCCTGCCCTGGCTGCGCCCCGATGCCAAGAGCCAGGTGACGTTTCGCTACGCGAA
>JBOIDH010000012.1:0-14120 GCA_050740495.1 Gammaproteobacteria bacterium
CCAGTAGCTACGGCAAGCAAAAGTTCGCCGCTAAGCTCGTCGAGCTCGGTGCGGCCAACGAAATCGCCTCGAGCGTGCTCTCTCGGCTCTCGGAGCGCTTCACGCTCGACGATCTGGAGCACTCGCTTGCGCTGCTGGCGGAAGATGGCCTTCCCCCTGCCATTCGCTACGAGACCGCAAAGATCATTCACGTCCTGGCCTCGTCCAACTACGTGACCACTTTCCCGGCCGATTCCGAGCTCTGCGAGCGGGTGATCTTCCCCGCCGGGCCGAACGAGACGCGCGGAATTGAAGACGCGCGCTTCGTTCGCTTCGTCGAGGACGACGGGAGCGTGAAGTATTACGCCACGTACACCGCCTTCGACGGATACGAGATCCTGCCTCAGCTCATAGAGACAGAGGACTTCGTGTCCTTCACGATCTCGACCCTGAACGGCGCGGCGGCACAGAACAAGGGCATGGCGCTGTTCCCGCGCCGAATCGGCGGCAAGTACGTGATGTTGTCCCGAAAAGATCGCGAGAATCTTCACCTCGCGACCTCGAATGACGTGCGGTTCTGGAACGACGTCACCGGGCTCCACAAGCCATCCAAGCCATGGGAGCTCGTACAGATCGGTAACTGCGGCTCGCCCCTCGAGACCGAAGCCGGCTGGCTCGTGCTCACGCACGGCGTGGGGCCGATGAGACGTTACACCCTCGGCGCCCTGCTCCTCGATCTCGCCGACCCCCGGCGGGTGATCGGCCACCTGCCGGTCCCGCTGCTGGCTCCGGACGAAACGGAACGCGAGGGCTACGTCCCGAACGTCCTGTACTCTTGCGGCGGCCTCATCAATGGCGACGCCCTCGTTCTTCCCTACGGGTTCTCTGATCACGGGATCAACATCGCGCTCATCTCGGTGCCGGAGCTGTTGGCGAAGCTGCGGAGCTCCGAATAAAGGAATGATGAAGGGGTTTCAATCAGAGCCAGCCCGCAAACCGCAAGTCGTGATCGTCGGAGCCGGGTTCGGAGGACTGGCCGCGGTCAAGGCTCTAGCGGGCGCTCCGGTCGCGGTCACCGTCGTGGACCGCCAGAACTACCATTTGTTTCAACCGCTGCTCTATCAGGTCGCCACCGCCGCCCTCTCTCCGGGCGATATCGCTTGGCCCATCCGCCGCCTGCTGCGGCGTCAGCCGAACGCGCGGGTCTTGCTGGGCGAAGTGACCGCGGCCGATACGGCTCGGCAGGTGTTGCACATGGGCGAGCGATCGCTCCCCTATGATTATCTAGTGTTATCTACAGGAGTCAGGCACGACTACTTTGGCCACGGAGACTGGGAGCCGTTTGCCCCCGGGCTCAAGCACCTCGACGATGCCACGGCGATCCGGCGGCGCATCCTTTCCGCCTTCGAGCAGGCCGAGATGGAAACCGATGAGCGCGAGCGGAAACGCCTGCTGACCTTCGTTATCGTCGGCGCGGGACCGACGGGGGTGGAGCTGGCCGGGGCTATCGCGGAGCTGGCGCGCAAGGCGCTCTCGGCTGACTTCCGCCATATCGATCCGCGCAGCGCCCGCATTCTGCTGATCGAGGCCGGCCCGCGCGTCCTAGCGGCCTTCCCCGAGGCCCTCTCGCAGTTTGCCCTCGCCTCGCTCGGGCGGCTCGGCGTGGAGGTATGCTTGGGCCAGCCGGTGACGGCTTGCGGCGCGGGCGGCGTGACGCTCGGCGACAGCCCCATCCCGGCGGCCACCATCCTGTGGGCGGCGGGAGTCGCGGCCGCGCCGGCGGCGCAGTGGCTGGGCGCCGAGCACGATCAAGCCGGCCGTGTCATCGTCAAGCCCGACCTCTCCGTACCGGGCTTACCCAACGTGTTTGTGATCGGCGATGCAGCCCTCGTGCTGGACCCCCAGGGCAAGCCGGTACCTGGGATTGCTCCGGCCGCCAAACAAGCGGGTGCCTACGTCGCGCGGCTTATCCAGTGGCGGATCGCGGGGCAGACCGCGCCTCCGGCGTTTCGCTATCGTAACCGCGGCAACCTCGCCACCGTCGGGCGCAAATCAGCGGTCATTGACTTCGGCTGGCTGCGCCTTAAAGGGAACCTCGCATGGTGGATCTGGGGCCTCGCGCACATTTATTTTCTCATCAGCCTGCGCAACCGTCTGCTCGTCGCCCTGCAGTGGCTCTGGTCGTACCTGACCTTCGATCGCGGCACGCGCCTTATCACCGGATCCGATCGATGACACCACCCCGCGTTTAGACCAGGGTTTATCACAAGCTCCCCTCCTCGCCCTGGTAAACACAACCGGCCGTGCAGGTCTCGCGGACCACGACTTTTGTAAGCTGCGAAAGGACAGGTTTCAGCCGTTGCCAGATCCAACGGGCCAGGTTCTCACTCGTCGGATTCTCCAGGCCCTCGATTTCGTTAAGACAGTGATGATCCAGCGTCTCGAAAAGCGGCTGGAATTTCTCCCCGACCTCGGCGAAATCCATGACCCAACCGCTTTTGGGTTCCCGCGGGCCACGGACATGGATGGCGATGCGGAACGAGTGGCCATGCAGGCGGCGGCACTTGTGGCCTTCGGGGACGTGAGGCAAGAGGTGCGCGGCCTCGATCGAGAATTCCTTGAAGATCTCCATGACACGTCATCCTACCGCTTTTTCGGCTGTCGTTGGAGGAACGCCCTCGCATCGTGAGATACGACCGGCGCACCGCACATCCGCTTAAAGTGGTGCGTCTTTTAACGCCTGGCCCACCTTAAACTGTTCGTACAGCTCAAACGCCCGCGCCCACAGCGGTCCCGGTTCACCGCTGCCCACGGGATGCCCATCCAAGACGGTCACCGGCAGGATCTCGCGGACCGAGCTCGTCAGCCAGATTTCCTCCGCGCCCATCAGCTCGGCGCGCGGAACCTCGGTTTCCACGCAGCGGATCCCTGCCGCGGGCAATATTTCCACCAGCATGTCGCGGGTGATCCCCGGCAGGAGCGCATGGCTTTTGGGCGGTGTTTTGACAATACCGCCCGCGGCGATGAACACGTTGCTGGCCGCGCCCTCGGTCAGCCGGCCGTCCCGCAGCAAGATGGCTTCATAAGCTCCGCCATCGGCGGCCCGCTGCCGCAGCATCACGTTCGCCAGCAGATCGATAGCCTTGATGTCGCAGTAGTGCCAGCGGATATCATCACAGGTGATCGCGCTGACGGGCGCGTGCCCGCGCTTGGGATCGAGGCAGGTGCTCATCGCAAACACGGTCGGCGTGATGGGCTCGGGCAATACATGGTCGCGCTTGGCAGCCCCGCGGGTCACCTGAACATACAGGGATTGGTCGCCCCCCCCGTTACGCTCGACGAGTGTATTCAACAGGCCCGCCCAATCGCGCTCCCGGAGAGGCTGCGGGATGCGAATCGCCTCCAGGCTCTGACGCAGCCGCGCGAGGTGCCGGTCCAAGCGAAACGCGCGTCCGTTGAATACCGGGATCACCTCATAGACGCCGTCACCGAAGATGAAGCCCCGGTCCAACACGGAGACGCACGCGCATTCGAGGGCGATGAACTCGCCATTAAGATAGCAAACCGGCATCGCAGGACGACTACTGTATACGCATCCACACTTCGTCGAGGAGGCGGGTATAGAGCGGCCCCTCGGCGATGGATCTCAGCAAAACCAGCGGCCTTTGCATAAGCTCCTTGCCGCCAAGATTAATCTTCAAGGTCCCGCCGCGTTGCCCTTTCGCCACCGGAGCAACGATGCGCGGTTCGAGGTGCATCGCCGCCTTCAGATCCTTATGCCGCCGCCGCGGCAAGGTGATAAAAAGGTCTTCCACCAAGCCCACGTCGGCGGCTTGCGTTTCACCCTTCCACACGCGCACCTGGGCGAGCGCTTGATTGGCGGCGTACAGGCGATGGGTTTCGTAAAACCGGAATCCATAATTGAGCAGTCCCAGGGTTGCGGCGCCGCGCTCCTTTTCCGTTTTCGACCCCAGCACCACCGAAATTAGACGCATGCCGTCGCGCAGCGCGGAGGCCGCCAAACAATACCCGGCGCCCTGCGTATGCCCGGTCTTGAGGCCGTCTACGGACGCATCGCGCCACAGGAGCCTGTTGCGGTTATGTTGTTTAATACCGTTAAAAGTGAATTCCTTGATCTTGGAAAGCGCGTAGACTTCCGGATAATCCCGGACGAGCGCCCTGGATAGGAGGGCGAGATCGCGCGCCGTCGTGTAGTGGTTTGGATCGGGAAGCCCCGAGGTGTTGGTAAAGTGAGTGTTTTTAAGACCGATACGCCGCGCGTGCTGGTTCATGAGCTCCGCGAAGCCCCCTTCGGAACCGGAAACATGCTCGGCGAGCGCAACGCTCGCGTCGTTCCCCGATTGAATGACCACGCCCATTAAGAGATCCTTGACCGAGACCTGTTTGCCGGCCTCGATAAACATCTTCGACCCGCCCGTACGCCACGCCTGCTCGCTGATGGTTACCGGATCCTCTAAAGTGACATTCCCTTCCTTCAGCTCGTGAGCGAGCGCGTACATCGTCATGATCTTGGTCAGGCTCGCGGGTTCCAAGCGCTGGTCCGGGTTGCTCTCGCCGAGGAGCTCGCCACTGTGATAATCCATCAAAACGTGTGCCGCGGCGTCGATCCGCGGCGGGGGCGCCACCGGCGCCTCAACGGCATGCGCAGAGTTCGATAACACCGAAAGTAGGACCAAGAGTGAATAGCTTTTCATGCTGGTTTGAAAAACTCTTGGGCGCATGCGTGATATTGCCATGCCACCCGGATACAGCGTATCAATTTTCGATAAGACGATGGTCTCGGACGCCCATCCGTGTAAGCCGCGCGGCGATGCGGCTTGCGGCCGCCGTCGTTGGCAACGGACCGACGTGTACCAGGTAATAGGATTTGTCCGCGATGACGTCCGGCCGAATCTCAACGCTATTATCGAGTAGTGCTAGGAGATGGTTGCGCAGGCGCTCCGCGTTGTTCACGTCGGAAAAGGCGCCCACCTGCAAATAATACCCGGAGCGCTTGCGTGATCGATGGAGCGGCGGCGGAGTCGCGGAACGGACCGCCGGCCGGCGGCCAGGCGCGATGGTCCGCAGATCGACACGCGCCGTGCCGGGTCCATGAACACCGAGCTTCACGGCCGCCGCATAGGAGAGATCGATGACACGATCGTCCTTGAACGGTCCCCGATCGTTGACCCTTACGATGGCCCGGCGGCCGTTCTCCAGATTGGTAACCTCGACGTAGGTCGGCAACGGCAAGACTCGATGCGCCGCCGTCATCTTATACATATCGTAAGTCTCTCCGCTCGAGGTGCGGCGCAGGTGAAAGTCGGGGCCATACCAAGAGGCGATCCCGCGTTCCGCGAATCCCGCGGCATTTTTCAACGGGCGATAACGCCGGCCAAAAACCTCGTAGAATTCGGGGTTACCATAACGACTCAAGGGTTCGTCACCCACCGTCGGGCCGGGATCGGGAATTTTTGCCGTCGGGGAAGCGGGTCCTTGCCGCACGGGCGCCGTGCCGCACCCCGTGGCTAGCAGGCCTAGGCAGAGTAGAAAGGCGTACCCGTAGGTTAAATTTCGGCCGGCTTCAGTGGCCAGCGATGGGATCACGCGGATTAGCTTCACTTTCTTTATAACCGTGCCTGACGGCCTCGGCCAGTTGAAATACGGCCATCGCGTATAAGGCGCTATGATTATAGCGCGTTATCACGAAGAAGTTTTTCAGCGCCAGCCAAAATTCCCGGCCGGCGCCGGTGTCCAAGGCGACAAGAAACGCGAGCAAGTCATCGCCAATGAGTTGCTCCGGGACGATCCCCGCCTCCCGCATTGTTTTCAAGCTGGCACTGGGCTCCCCGCCTCGATACAAGAAGGTATCATACTGCCGGCCCGTGACGCGGGCCGGCACCACGATCGGCTTTCCGGCTTCCCAACCGTGGGCTTTTAAATAGTTTCCCACGCTGGCAATCGCATCGGCCGGATTTCCCCAAATGTCCGCGTGGCCGTCGTGATCGAAATCCACCGCGTAGCGGCGATAGCTACTGGGAATAAATTGAGGGATCCCCATAGCGCCGGCATACGACCCCTTAATCGATAGCGCATCCATGCCATCATCGCGCGTGAACAGCAGGAAGCTCTCGAGCTCGCTACGAAAGAACGCGGCGCGTGGCGGAAAGTGAAACGCCAGGGTGCTGAGTGCGTCCACGACCACATGCGTGCCGGTATTCTTTCCGTAGTAGGTCTCGACCCCAATGATGCTCGCGATGATGTGAGGCGGTACGCCAAAAGCACGTTCCGCCCGTTCCAGAACCGCGCGGTTACGGGCCCAGAAATCGACGCCTGCTCCGGTTCGCTCGGGCGTTACAAAGTTGGTGCGGTATTGATACCAAGGCTTGGACTCGGCGGGTTTCGCGATCGCCGTCAATATTACCGGCGCCAAGCGGACTTCACGGAACAAAGCATCGAGATCGCCGCGCGAAAAAGCGTGGCGTCCCACCATTTCATCGATAAACGCCTTGACCGCATTGCGATCGAGCTCGCCCGCGAACGACGATCCGATGCAGAAAATTGCGAGGCACACGGCCCCTATCAACGCCTTCAAACGCGCTCCTCAATTCGACAGTAGTCGTTTGTGGGTGTGAATCGACATCAGAATACCGAAACTCGCGAGCAGAGTCACGAGCGAGGTTCCTCCGTGGCTAATGAAAGGCAACGGGATGCCGACAACCGGCAATTGGCCGACCACCATACCCATGTTGACGAAGATATAAATGAACAGTGTTATCGTAAGGCTCCCGGCGAATAAGCGCAGGAAGCTTTCTCGCGCCGCAAGGGCGATCGTGAAACCGCGCAGGATCACGAATAAATAAACGCTCAGAAGCAGTAACACACCCATTAATCCGAATTCCTCGCACAGCACGGCGAAAATAAAGTCGGTCGACCGCTCCGGCAAAAATTCCAAGTGTGATTGCGTGCCGTTTAACCAGCCCTTGCCGTACAACCCTCCGGAACCGACGGCAATCATGGATTGGATAATATGATAGCCCGACCCTAGGGGATCGTTCTCCGGATCCAACAACGTGAGCAAGCGCTGGCGCTGGTATTCATGCATGTAATACCAAAGAACCGGCGCGCCCGCCGCGGTCACGATCGCCCCAACGCCAAGCAAGCGCCAGCTTACGCCGGCTAAAAACAACACCGACAGACCGGTCGCCGCCACCAGCGTCGCGGTGCCGAGATCCGGTTGCTCGGCAATGAGAGCCACTGGAATAATAACGATGCCAAGGGTCACGAGCGTGCGGCGAAAGCCCGGGGCCATTCCCGCGTTGCTCAAATACCAACACACCATCATCGGCAGCGCGATCTTCATCAGCTCCGAGGGTTGAAAACGCATGACTCCGAGATCGAGCCAGCGCTGGGCGCCGCGCCCCGTGCCGAGCAGCATCACCAAACCGAGCAGCGCCACGCCAATCGTATAGCACCAGGGTGCCCAGCGTCTAAATTGGGCCGGGGGAATCTGCGCCATGCCGACCATGATCCCAAGCCCGGCGGCCATCTTCACGCCTTGGCCGATGACAACTTCCATCTGTTGCCCGCCGGCGCTATAGAGAACCAGCAAACCCATAGCACACAAGATCAGCACCCCGGTGAGGAGAGGCGGATCGAGATGAAACCGATTAATGGCCGGGCGCAGTCTATCCACCGCCAACTTGCTGCATCTCCGTGGCGTCGGCGCTAAGATACTGATCCAAGAGTCTGCGCGCGATCGGCGCCGCGGCCTCGCTGCCGCTGCCCCCGTGCTCGACCACGATCGCCAGTACGATAACCGGCGCTTCCACCGGGGCAAATGCTATGAATAGGGCGTGATCACGCAGATGCTCCGGTACGTTTTTGTTGTTGATCGCCTGACCTTGCTTGATTCCGAACACCTGGGCGGTACCGGTCTTCCCCGCAAACCGAAAGGCAGCATCCAGACCGACCGTTCGGGCCGTTCCATCGCTACCGTGAACGACCCGTACCATGGATTGAACGATCTGTTGCCGATCGGCAGCCCTGATGAAGGGGGCTTCGGCCTTGGCGGGGTCTTCCACCGGAGTGCTCGTCCGAGCCCGGCGGTCAACCGTGTGGCTCACGACGCGCGGTGTAACGCGGTGGCCGCCGTTAGCGAGCATCGCCGTGGCCGTGACGAGCTGCAAGGGCGTCGCCAATACGAATCCTTGCCCGATGCCGGTGATCAAAGTTTCCCCGGGGTACCAGGTAAGATGCCGCGACTTTCGTTTCCACGCCGGCGAGGGCAGAAGTCCGGATGCCTCGCTCGGTAAATCGATTCCCGTAGGTTGTCCGAAGTCGAACCGGCTCAAGTAGCCGTGCAAACGCTCGATTTCGAGATCGTGCGCCAGGCGGTAAAAATACACATCGCAGGATTGGGCAATAGCCCGCGCGAGGTCGACATGCCCATGACCGGTCTTTTTCCAGCAGCGGTATTTATGCCGTTGTCCGGCAAGGCTGTACCAACCGGGGCACCAGCTCGCCGTCTCGGGCGTTCTTAACCCTGACTCCAAGCCGGCCAGCGCCACGAACGGTTTAATCGTGGAACCGGGTGGATACAGTCCTTGTAGCGCCCGGTTGAAAAGCGGCCGATCCGGGGAATCACGCAATGCTTTGTACTCGTCGATGCCGATACCGCCGACGAATGCATTCGGGTCATGCACCGGGTTACTGACCAAGGCCAACACCGCCCCGGTTCGAGGATCGGCAGCCACTACCGCGCCCCGTTTTGCTCCTAGCTCCTCCAATGCCGCATGTTGCAACCGGGTATCGATAGACAGGTGCAAGTCCCGGCCCGGTACTGACGGCACGCGCTTCAAGACCCTGATCACGCGCCCTTCGGCATTCACCTCCACTTCTTGATAGCCCACGCGGCCGTGGAGCACCGTTTCATAGGATTTTTCCACGCCGGTCTTACCGATGTGGGTGGTCGCGCTGTAGTTGGAGGTGTCCAATCGCTTGGTCTCCGCCTCGTCGATCTGGCCCATGTAGCCGATGACGTGAACCAGTTGCGCTCCGCGCGGGTAGTATCGCCTTAAACGCGCAACAATCGCGACGCCCGGGAAACGGTGACGATCGACGACGAAACGCGCAACGTCCTCCTCGCCGACGCTACTCAGTAAGGGCACCCCTTCGAACCTGCGCTTTTTGCGCACGGCCCGATAGAAGGTCTTGAGATCATCGTCGCCAATCGTCATCAACTCCCGCAGCTCACGCATGATTTTAGGGAGATCAGGCGTCCTTTCCGGTACAACCTCGAGGCTGAAAGAAGGCCGGTTGTCGGCCAGCAGCACGCCGTCATGGCTGTATATAAGTCCACGTGACGGAGCGACCGGCACGATCTTTAGCCGATTCTCTTGCGATAGCGTCCTGTAGCGGTCGTGCTCGAAAACCTGGAGCTTGACAAGCCGCCCGATGACCAGCAATAGCGACACGCCCATAATGACGAGCGAGACGATGACCCGGTTACGAAAAATCCGGGTCTCGATCCCCGAATCCGTAAGGACAAGTGGGTAAGGCACCTGGTCGTTATACTAACTTGACGAAGCGGCGCAACAGTTAACGCATGCCGTTAAACGCTCCTTGGAATGTTCGACGCCGATGGGTCTCTATGCCCGCGGGTGAAACCGGTTAAACAATGCCGTGTTTGCGGCGTATATCGCGCAACACCAGATAGAGCCATGGCCAGAACACCATGGTCGAGATGACGGGCAACCAGTGGATCGCGTAGTTCGGGGTTAACCCCATGATTCCTTGGACCCAGGACTTTAATAGCGCATTGGTCGCGACCAGCAGACCCACGCATAAGGACTGTTGAAACCATGAAAAGCTACGCAAGCGCCGGTGATTCGTCACGGTGAGGTAGGCGATGATCGCGAACCCGGCGGCGTATTGCCCTAGCAGACTCCCCTCCAAGGCGTCGAGTACTAGCCCGATTACCCAAGCGGCGCCGATACCAACGCGGTCCGGTACGGCCATGCACCAATAGATCAACACCATGGCCGTCCACGCGGGCCGCCACGCCACCGCCCAGTCAGGCAGGGGCATGGTTGTGAGTACGATCGCCGCCAGCAAGGTCGCCGGAATAGCCCAAGCCGCGCTACCTTGTTCCGCCGTCATTGAAGCGCGATACTCTCTCTGGACGACGGATTATCGGGGCTCCGCCGCCTGTCAGGCCAAAGCAACAGGACCTCCCGCGCTTGATCGACCTTCGCACTTGCGACCGCCATGACCTTCGCGAAAGGCTCACCCGGATCTATGCTAATTTCGGTCACCACGCCCACCGGGTAGCCGGCCGGGAAACGCCCATCAAGGCCCGAAGAGACGATTAAATCCCCGCGTTTCACATCGGCATTCAACGGTACGTGCGCGAGCTCCAGACCATCGGCCGAACCGCTGCCGCTGGCGATGGCGCGTACGCCGCTGCGATTGATTTGCACCGGCAAGGCATGACTGATATCGGTGATCAGCAAGGCCGTGGATGAAATCGGATTCACATGGATGATCTGTCCCATGATACCGTCGCCATCGATGATCGGTTGACCTTGATAGACGCCCTGCTGGCTGCCCTTGTCGAGCACGACGGTTCGGCTGGGCGGGACCAGCTCCAAGGCGATCACATCGGCTACCAACACCCGTTCGCTCACCTCCAGCGACGATTCCAGCAGTTCCCGCAAGCGCATGTTTTCCGCTTCCAACGCCGCAAACCGCTGGGAACGTGTCCTAAGCATCAAGTTTTGCCTGCGCAGGTGCCGATTCTCGGCGATTAAGCTGGTTTGGGTTACGAGCGCTTTACGCGCTACGCGAACGAGTTCCTGCGGAAGGTTTACGACGTACTGCAGCGGATACACCACGAGCGAGAGAGCCCCGCGTACGTCCTCCAGCTGCTCGCGCCGATGATCGACGATCATCAATCCGAGCGATGTCAGCAACAGCAGGCCGAGACGAAACCCGAGCAGCGGCCCGCGCCGAAATAGGGGTTTTTCCGCCACAATCCCTCCGCGTCGTGTTGAAGCTTACTCTAACGATAAAACCTCGGGACCGAGCTCATCGATCAGTTCCAGTACGCGCCCACCACCGCGCGCGACGCAGGTGAGCGGGTCCTCGGCAATCACCACCGGGATGCCGGTTTCCTCTTGCAGCAACCGATCGATGTCCCGGAGCAAAGCGCCTCCACCGGTCAACACCATGCCGCGCTCCGAGACGTCCGAGGCGAGCTCCGGGGGTGTCTTTTCCAGGGATGTCTTCACAGCGCTTACGATTCCTGACAAGGGCTCCTGCAAGGCTTCCAAGATCTCGTTGCTGTTCAGGGTGAAGCATCGGGGCAGCCCTTCGGCAAGATTCCTACCCCGTACCTCGATTTCCCTCACCTCATCGCCGGGATAGGCGCAACCTATCGTGTGCTTGATGCGCTCGGCGGTCGCATCCCCGATCAGGGTCCCGTAGTTACGGCGCACATAATTGATGATCGCGTCGTCCAATCGATCGCCGCCGATACGCACGGAATCTGCAAATACAATGCCGTTAAGCGATATAATCGCGACCTCCGAGGTGCCCCCGCCGATATCCAAGACCATCGAGCCGCTGGCATCGCTGACCGGCAACCCGGCGCCGATGGCCGCGGCCAAAGGCTCTTCCAACAGGTAGACCTCGCGCGCGCCCGCCCCGGCGGCTGATTCGCGGATGGCCCGCCGCTCCACCTGTGTCGAGCCGCAGGGTACGCACACCACGACCCGCGGGCTCGGCTTCAAGTAGCGATTTCCATGAACCTGATGCATAAAGTACTGCAGCATTTTTTCGGTGACGGTAAAATCCGCGATGACTCCATCCTTGAGCGGACGCGTCGCCGTGATATTGCCCGGCGTGCGTCCCAACATGCGCTTGGCCTCGGTGCCGACGGCCGCGATACTCTTGTGGTTGGAATGATTCGGACTCTGGCGAATGGCCACGACAGAGGGCTCGTTCAGAACGACGCCCTTTCCGCGCATGTAAATGAGCGTATTCGCCGTCCCCAGATCGATGGATAGGTCGTTCGAAAAAAATCCGCGCAATCGGCTAAACATACCAGACGCAACTCGCGAATGCGGACGGCGAAAACCCGCCCGGTGCGATTAAGAGCCACTAACTAAACGTTTTCCCAGGTCAACGTATGTGCCACTGTAACAGTCACCAAGGCTTCGAGCAAGCTTGTGGCTGTGGTAAATTTGGGATCCCGGACCCGCATGGCGAGCTGAAATGACCCTAGAGAAAACGGACGTGGAGAAGATCGCATGGTTGGCGCGGCTAAAGTTGAGTGACAACGACATTCCCGAGTATGCGCGGCAGCTTTCCAGTATCCTGGCCTTGGTCGAACAAATGAATACCGTGGATACAGTCAGCGTCGCACCGCTCGCCCATCCTCTGGAGCTAAGCCTGAGACTCCGCGACGACGTGGTCACGGAAGGGAATCAGAGAGAGACGTTTCAAGCGATTGCCGCGCACGTGGAGGCCGGGCTTTATTGTGTCCCGAAGGTGGTAGATACCTAGCCGCCGGATGTATAAAAATTCCCTACTACAATTGTCGCGGGCGCTCGATCGGCGCGAGATCTCGAGTGTTGAGCTGACCGAGATCTACCTCGATCGCATCGCCCGCATGGACGGGAAATACAATAGCTTCATCACGGTCACCGCGGAGCTCGCACGCACTCAAGCCAGGGAGGCCGATCAACGGCGACAGGCCGGAAACAATGGACCGCTCACAGGCATCCCGATCGCGCACAAAGACATCTTTTGTACGCGCGGCGTCAAGACCTCCTGCGGCTCGCGAATGCTGGACAACTTTATCGCTCCCTACGATGCGACGGTGGTCGAAAAGCTCCGGCGGGCCGGTATGGTGATGCTCGGCAAGACCAATATGGATGAATTCGCCATGGGATCGTCCAACGAGACCAGCTTTTACGGACCCGTGCGCAACCCTTGGGACCTCGAGCGCGTGCCGGGGGGCTCGTCCGGCGGCTCCGCATGCACGGTCGCGGCCCGCTTGGCGCCCGCCGCCACCGGCACCGACACCGGCGGGTCTATTCGCCAACCCGCGGCGCTGTGCGGTCTTACCGGGATTAAACCTACCTATGGGACCGTATCCCGCTATGGAATGATCGCCTATGCATCGAGCCTCGATCAAGGCGGACCGATCGCCCGTTCCGCCGAGGATGCGGCGCTATTGCTGACCGCCATGGCGGGCTTCGATGCGCAGGATTCGACCTCCGCCGAGCGCCCGGCCGAAGACTACTCTGCACACCTCGACGACTCGATCGAGGGACTCCGGATCGGGCTCCCGCGCGAATTCTTCGGAGAAGGGCTAGACTCCCAGATCGGCGCCGTGATCGAATCCGCGGTGAAACAATTTGAACGCCTGGGGGCGGTCGTTTCCGAGATCTCACTGCCCAATACCCGCCTGTCCATCCCCGCGTACTATGTGGTTGCGCCGGCCGAATGTTCTTCCAATCTCGCCCGTTTCGATGGCGTGCGTTACGGCTACCGTTGCGATGATGCGCTAGATATCAACGATCTCTTTTCCCGCTCCCGCGGGGAGGGGTTCGGCGCCGAGGTCAAGCGGCGCATCATGATAGGAACCTATGCTCTCTCGGCCGGTTACTACGATGCTTACTACCTCAAGGCGCAGCGGATCCGGCGACTCATCCGCGATGACTTTCACCGGGCCTTCGAGCAGGCCGATGTGATCCTCGGCCCGACCTCGCCGACCGTCGCCTTCAAGCTCGGTGAGAAGACCGGCGATCCGGTCACGATGTATCTCTCCGACATCTATACGATATCGATCAATCTGGCGGGATTACCGGCCCTGTCGCTGCCGGCGGGCTTTGTCGGGCGTCTTCCCGTCGGTTTACAGCTCATCGGCGATCACTTCGGCGAGGGCCGGTTATTGAACGCGGCCCACCGCTACCAGCAAGCGACGGACTGGCACGCCCGCGCGCCCCAGGGATGCGATTAGACCGTATGGATTGGGAACCCGTTATCGGACTCGAAATTCACGCGCAGCTCGCGACCAGGAGCAAGATCTTTTCCGGGGCCGCCACCGCATACGGCGCCCTTCCGAATACGCA
>JBOIDH010000013.1:0-13782 GCA_050740495.1 Gammaproteobacteria bacterium
GGTCATTCGCACTGCGAAGATCGCGACGATCGAAGCGGCGGATGCCACCAAGCTCGGGCGAGTCTCAGGAGCGCCGCTGAAGCAGGCCATGAGCAGCGTCCGCCGAGAGCTCGACCTGCCGTAGCGCACTCGGCCAAGAACCGCTTTGAGCCGCGCCTGCCGTCACGTGTCGCGGCACGTATGGCCGTTGGACTCAGCAAATAACGATTGGAAAACAAGAGCTCGCGATCGCAGCTTGTGGTATCGAGTCGTGGTAGGGTGCGTTCCACGCATGCATGAATTCCTCCTTTGCGGTCTATGACCGCGATGAATTTTACTCGCGGCAGGGCGGGTGGTGCCCATCCGGCTGCGATTCTATCATTGTTACCGGGTGCCTTGCTCCGGTCCGCTTGCACTCTACCCGCTTTTCGGAATAAAACGATAGCCGAGGGGGTGGTCGTGAGTCGTGGTAGGGTGCGTTCCACGCACCAATAAAATACGATGTCCGAATGGCACCGCAATACCGCAGTCGTGGTAGGGTGCGAACCGTGCGCGCCATCCAGTAAAGTCCGTTATTCGTCGCACCCCGGTTCAATGGTGCGTGGAACGCACCCTACGATTTCTTGCGCCTGGATGTGTTTTTTCACAAACCCTCAGGGTCGGTCACCCTCAAACTGCGCGCATTGCCAGCATTCCGCGAACTGTGGTTCGATCCATTCGCTGCACGCCGGACAGCGCCATGGCTCCGTGCCGGATCCGCCTTTTAAGACCGAAGCGATGAGAGTGCGGGCCTGTGGCAGATCACTCTCTTCGATCACCCAAAGCTCGGGCCAACAGGCGCCCGGCGGCAGCTCTCCGATGCCGCCGATGAGATATTCATTCTTGACCAGGCAGTCGATGCGGTGGCCATCGAGGACACCTTTGAGGAAACCGACGAGTAGTCGATCCTCCGAGCAATAAACGCGTTTCATGACCCGTGCGGCGAGATTAAGCCGCCGCCCGCTGTCGCAATTGATCGATCAGACGATCGAGCATACCGATGCGCGCATCGCCATCGGGCAGCGAGGCCGTGATCCGGATCTTGTCTCCTTGCTCGAGCCTGTAGGTATGAAGTTGGGTCTGCATCAGTTTCACTAAGGCCAGCGGGTCGACCTCGGCCTGCGCGTGGAAGAGCACCCGCCCGCCATGCGCGCCGAGATCGATCTTGCGGACCCCGAGAGGCGCCGCCCGCTGCTTGAGCCGCGTGATCCGAAACAGATCCTTGGCGGACCGCGGCAGTGTGCCGAAACGATCGATCATTTCTTCTTCCAGCCGCAGAAGCTCCTCAAGATCCCCGGCGTTCGCGATCCGTTTGTACATGATAAGACGGGTATGGACATCGGGTACATAATCGCCCGGGATCAGTACCGGAACATGGATCTCGATCTCGACGCCATGATCGAGCGGCCGGTCGAGCTCGGGCTGCCGCCCGGCCTTGAGCGCCTGGATCGCCCGCTCGAGCAGTTCCGTGAACAAGCCGAAACCGACTTCCTGAATATGCCCGCTTTGCTCCTCACCGAGGATCTCTCCGGCGCCGCGGATCTCGAGGTCATGGGTGGCTAAGGTAAACCCGATGCCGAGATCCTCGATCGACTCGATGGCTTCGAGCCTCCTCAGCGCGTCGCCCTTGAGGGCTGTCCTGGACGGCACCACGAGATAGGCATACGCCCGGTGGTGCGAGCGGCCCACGCGGCCGCGCAGTTGATAGAGCTGGGCGAGCCCGAACTTGTCGGCGCGGTTAACGATAATGGTATTGGCGTTCGGCACGTCGATCCCAGTCTCGATGATAGTCGTGCAGACGAGGCAGGCAAAGCGGCGATGGTAGAAATCGAGCATCACCTGCTCGAGCTCGCGCTCGCGCATCTGCCCGTGCGCCACGCGCACGCGCGCCTCGGGAATGAGCGCCGCAACCTCGCGAGCGGTTTCTTCGATCGTTTCCACCTCGTTATGCAGGAAGTAGATCTGGCCGCCGCGGCTGATCTCGCGCCCCATGGCTTCGCGCAAGAGCGCCTGGTCCCACTCGGTCACGAAGGTCTTGACGGCGATGCGCCTTGCGGGGGGCGAGGCGATGATCGATAGCTCGCGGGTGCCGAACAAGGCCAAGTTGAGCGTGCGCGGAATCGGGGTCGCGGTCAAGGTCAAGATATCCACCTCGGAACGCAGGGCTTTCAGCCGCTCCTTTTGCCGCACCCCGAAGCGGTGCTCTTCATCGATCACGAGCAGCCCGAGGCGCTTGAAGACAATGGACTCCTGCAACAACTTGTGTGTTCCGACGACAATATCGACCGCGCCGTCCTTGAGCCCCGCCGCGACTTTATCCTGGTCTTTCTTGCCCTGGAACCGTGACAGTAGCTCTATGCGGAGCGGCCATTCCGCGAATCGATCCTTGAAGTTCCGATAGTGCTGTTGCGCCAGCAGAGTGGTCGGCACCAGGATCGCGACTTGCTTGCCGCCCATGGCCGCGACGAAAGCCGCGCGCATGGCCACCTCGGTTTTTCCGAACCCGACATCGCCGCATATGAGCCGATCCATCGGTTGCTCGGCTTGCAGATCGTGCACAACCGCGGCGATCGCCGCCTCCTGATCCGGCGTCTCCTCGAAAGGGAACCCCTGTATAAACGCCTGGTATTGATCCCGTTCCAGCGTAAACGCGTACCCTTTGCGCGCGGCGCGGCGCGCGTAGATCTCCAAAAGCTCCGCGGCCACGTCACGGATGCGTTTCGCGGCCTTGGCGCGGGCGCGTTGCCACTGACCGCTGCCGAGCTTGTGCAAGGGCGCGTGACCGGGATCCATGCCTGAATAACGGGTGATGAGGTGGAGCGAGAGCACCGGAACGTAGAGGCGATCCGCATCGGCGTACTCGATGCCGAGGTATTCACCGGGAATGCCGTTGGTCTCGATCGGAAAGAGTCCCAGATAGCGCCCGACTCCGTGATGCTCATGCACCACCGGCGCACCGGCGTGGAGCTCGCTGAGATCGCGAATGATGCTTTCCGGGTCCCGTGCCGGGCGGCTGCGGCGGCGCTCTTGCCGGGCGCGTTCCCCGAACAACTGGGCTTCGCCGACGACGGCGATGCGCGGACTGTCCAACTGCATGCCTTGATCAAGGGCGGCGATGGTCAAGCCGATTCGCGCTTCGTCCTTAAGAAACGACGCCCAATCCGCGTAGGCTTGGAATTCAATCTGGTGCTGGCGCAGGAGCTCCGAGAGCGTCTCGCGGCGGCCTTTCGACTCGGCGGCAAACAAGACCCGTCCGCCGAAAGATTGCAAATAGTGTTTGACGACGGCCAAGGGATCCGCGGCCCTGCCGTCGATAGGAAGCTGCACCGGGATGCTGCTTGAGAAACTCACGGCATGCTTTGGCGCCGCGAGCCCCTCGATGAGGATCGCCGGATGGATTTTGAGCCGAGCGGAAAGCTCCTCGGGCGGGAGAAACACTTCATCGGGGGGTAACAACGGCCGCTCGCGATCGTGGCGGGCGGCTTCATAGCGCTGACCAATCTCAGCCCAAAACGCTCTCGCAGCCTCTAACGCACCGTCATCCAGCACCATGACGCTCCCCTTGGGCAGATAATCGAACAAGATCGCGCCACTGGTAAAAAAAAGTGGCAAATAATACTCGATACCCCCGGGCGCGAGGCCCTGGCTCACCTCGCGGTAGATCGGGCAATCCCCAGGCGCGCCCTCGAAGCGCGCGCGCCAGTTCTCGCGGAAGCACTCGAGCGCCTTCGGCGTTAGAGGAAACTCGCGCGCGGGCAGCACCTCGATCCGATCGCTGCTCTCGATGGAGCGTTGCGTTTCCGGATCGAAGAGGCGCAGCGTATCGATCAGCTCGTCGAACCAATCGATGCGATAAGGGAACCGGCTACCCATCGGATACACATCGAGTAGCGATCCCCGAACGGCGAAGTCACCGTGCTCCAGCACCTGCGAGACGCAGCGATACCCTCCGTGAATCAGGCGTTCGCGGAAACGCTCGCGATCCAGGCGCTCGCCCACTTTGAGCACGAGGGTGTTGGCTTCAAGATATTCGCGCGGCGCCAACCGATGCATCAAGGTGGCGACGGAGGTGATTAAATAACCTGCTCTGAGGTGCGGTAAGCGCGCCAGCGTTTCCAGACGCCGCGAGACGATGTCCTGATAAGGTGAAAAGCGGTCATAGGGCAAGGTTTCCCAGTCAGGGAAGCTTAGGATCTCGGCTGCTTGACCACCCCCGCTAAAGAACCCAAGCTCCTCCTCGAGGCGCTCCGCATGCAGCGCGTCCTTGGCGATGACCACCACTAGGCCGCACCATCGCTCCGCGAGCCTTGAGACGGCAAGCGCCTTGGCGCTTCCGTGTAGGCGCGTCCAATAGAGCCGTTCACCGGCAGGACGCGGAGCCGGGGGTTCGAACACGCTGTTTTCGGGTTTTGATTCGCTCACGCTCATCGCGTGCTGCTCAGAGCTTGTGAAGAAATCGTAGCGAGCGCAGTAGTACGCAACCAAGTTATACAGACCGACTTCGACGAATCTGATAGTCCCTTCTCCCTCAGGGAGAAGGTTAGGATGAGGGGAATCAAATCAAACACATGCGTCGATTATTCCGATCCCCTCACCCCAACCCTCTCCCTGTGGGAGAGGGAGAAATACCTATCCCGGAAGGACAGGGACCTTGGAGAGGTAACCGAAAATTTCACGGATGTGTGGTTAAATTTGTTCACAAGCTCTCAGTTGCCGTCGAGATCATCGACCGGCCTCACGCTGTTCCAATGCTTGCAGGTCGGGCATTGCCAATGGTGCGTCTTCGCTAGGAACCCGCAGTGGCTACATTGGTAATTCGATCGTTGGCGTAACAAGCGGCCTACGTAGTCGCTGAGCACTGCCAACTGTGGCTTGGACAGCGCCGCGCCGTGTGCTTTTGAATAATTGAGCATTTGGTTCAATCCGCGTAAGGAAGGCCGCCGGTTTAGCTCCTCACTCAAATAGCTTATCGCCGCTTCGATGCCCCGCTCTTCCGCGATCAGGTCCGCCAGCATCAACAAGATCTGAACACCGACTTTCTTGGCGACGAGCGTCTGCAAATACGCTATGAACTCGTTGGATTGCCCCAAGCTTCGATAGCATTCGAGCACGTGCGGTAGTGCTTGTACCAGAACCGAAGGGTCCTGATGCTCAATCCTTTTGAACGCCATGACCGCCGCGCGAGTGTCGCCGGAAGCCTTGGCGATTCTACCTTCCATCAGGCTCGCGCGCGCACAGCCGGGATCAGCTTCCAACCCGCGTCGCAATAACCGGACGGTCTCGGCGGTCTGGCCTTGAAGCTCGCACTGCTGCGCCCATTCGCAGTAAAACTGGGCCGTGATACGGCCCATATCCTCTTTGCATCGGGTCTCGATCTCGCGCGCGCACGCGATCGCCTTATCCCAATCTTGTTCTTGCTGATAGATATCCAGCAACTGCAATAATGCTTTCTTCGTGTGGGTTCCGGAGTCCAACAGGCCTTTAAATAGCCCCTCCGCCCGATCGAACAAGCCCGAGCGCATATAATCCATTCCCAACTCGAGCGCTGCCAGAGAACGTTGCTCGTCGCCCAACGCGGAATGCGCAATTAAATTTTGATGGATGCGGATGGCCCGATCGACTTCGCCGCGCCGGCGGAACAGATTGCCCAACGCAAGCTGTGTTTCAATCGTGTCGCTCTCGACCTCGAGCATTGCGATGAACACGTCGATGGCCTTATCTGGCTGTTCGTTTAAGAGGTAGTTTAGGCCTTTGACATAATCTTTGGAGAGCGTGGTGGGCTCGCCACGGCGGTAAGCGCCGCCGCGGCTTGCCAGATACCAACCGGACGCCGCGGCAAGCGGCAATAGCAACCAAATGAGGTTCGAGAACGGCTCAGGAGGCATCCTTGAGCGTTGTGATGGATTGGCCTCTCGCTAACTGCTGATCCACGGATTTCGAAGAACGCTTGAGCTCACCAATCTTACGCCGCAAACGCACAACGACATTGAGATTTACCAGGACGCCCAAAACCGCTCCCAAGAGCAACATGCAAGCGATCAAGAGAGACACGGGCAACTGCACCGTACCCAGAAAATAATCGACCACGACTAATTGATGATTCTTGACATGCAGCTCAAAGCCGACGAGTACGACAACCAACAGAAAGATTGCTTTTAGAACGCGAACCATAGCCACACGCTTTAGTCTTTAAACGTGGCACGCCCCTCCGTCGAATCCCCTCCCGACGGGGCGGGAAGCCACGCTTCGATTGTTTTCCGATACCGAATTATTTCATGCCGTTGACGCGTTCTCTCATCTGTTTGCCCGGTTTAAAGTGCGGCACGTATTTCGCCGGCAGGGGCACCGGATCCCCGGATTTCGGATTGCGTCCGATCCGGGCCGGGCGATAATGGAGAGAGAAACTTCCAAAGCCGCGGATCTCGATGCGTCTCCCCGTCGAAAGCGTATACGCCATTAGCTCCAACAAGGTCTTAACCGCCAACTCAACATCTTTATTCCCCAATTGGATCTGCTTGCGCGCGAGGGATTCAATGAGTTCCGACTTAGTCATCTGTGCTTGCCTTAGACGTGTCAAAGAGGCTTAGCGGGCGGGACGAAACCCCTGCCATTCATGCATGGCGCGCCTTCAATCGGGCGACTCGGCACCGTCGAGGCGCTGCTTGAGCAGATCGCCGAGCTTGCTGGTCGCCATGCCGGCCCCCGCCCCGTAAGTCTCCAACGCTTGCGCCTGTTCTTGAAATTCCTTCGCCTTGATAGAAAGAGAAATCATGCGCTTCTTCCGGTCGATCGCAACAAATAAGGCCTCGACCTCTTGCTCCTCCTTGATCAGCTTGCGCGCATCGTCCACGGGCTCTCGTGAAAGCTCCGAAGCGCGAATATAGCCATCGACGCTGTCCGCGAGGCGGACCGTTACTCCCTGCGCATCGACCATTACGGCAACGCCCTTCACAATACTACCCTTTTCGTGTTCGGCCAGATAATTGGAAAAGGGATCCTTCTCCAACTGTTTGATCCCTAGCGAAATCCGCTCCCGCTCCGCATCGATGGCGAGAACCACCGTTTCGATCTCTTGACCCTTCTTGTAATTTCTGACCGCCTCCTCGCCCGCACTCGACCACGAGAGATCGGATAAGTGCACCAAGCCGTCGATGCCCCCTTCGAGCCCCACGAAGATACCGAAATCGGTAATGGATTTGATGATTCCCTGGACCTTGCTGTTCTTGTTGAATCTTATCGCAAACTCCTCCCAAGGATTCGGCTGGCAGTGCTTCATTCCGAGCGAGATGCGGCGCCGCTCCTGGTCTATGTCGAGAACCATCGCCTCGACCTCCTGCCCCACATGGACCACTTTCGATGGATGAACGTTTCTGTTGGTCCAGTCCATCTCCGAGACGTGAACCAAACCCTCGACACCTGGTTCTATTTCCACAAAGCAACCATAGTCGGCGACGTTGGTGACTTTGCCGAAGATACGAGAACGCTGCGGGTAGCGCCGCTCGATGTCAATCCAGGGGTCCTCCCCAAGCTGCTTGAGCCCTAAGGAGACGCGGTTGCGCTCGCGATCGAATTTCAGGACCTTGACGTCAATTTCGTCGCCGACATTGAGGACCTCGCTCGGGTGTTTAACGCGCCTCCAAGCCATGTCCGTGATATGGAGCAAGCCATCGACGCCACCGAGGTCGATGAACGCCCCATAATCGGTAAGGTTCTTGACCACCCCCTTGACAATTCCGCCCTCCTCGATGCTATTCAACAGCACATCGCGCTCGGCGCCCCCCTCGCTTTCCACCACGGCACGGCGGGAGACCACGACATTGTTACGCTTATGGTCAACCTTAATCACCTTGAACTCGAGCGGCTTGCCTTCCAGATAGGTGGTATCGCGTACCGGCCGGACATCCACCAACGACCCCGGGAGGAAGGCGCGGATGTCTTCGATCTCTACCGTAAAACCGCCCTTCACGCGCTCCGTGATCACACCGGTCACGTTGCTGCCGGCCTCCAAAGCTTCTTCTAAACGCTTCCAGGCCATGACGCGCTTCGCCTTTTCCCGCGACAGTTGAGTGGCGCCGGACCCGTCCGCGATCGCATCGAGCGCGACATCGATCCGATCGCCAATGGTGACATCGATGGTGCCTGCCTCGTTGCGGAATTGCTCGATGGGGATCACCCCCTCCGATTTAAAGCCGGCATGAACAACCACGGCATCGGGCCGGACATCGACGACGATACCGGTCACGATGGTGCCCGGACGCATTTTGTGCTCGATTTGACTCTGCTCGAATAATTCCGCAAACGTTTCAACCATGAGTTCCCGAATCCTCAAACGACTATTAATTTTTACCCGCGCGCCGATCGCACATATCGAGTAAGTATATAACACGCTCAAACACCGCTCCGAGATCTAGGCGCGTGGTGTCGATGATCACGGCATCGGGCGCGGTCCGTAAAGGCGAGGCGCCGCGCTCACTATCACGGGCATCGCGTTCCGCGATGCCCTCTAACAGGTCGTGCAGATTAACATTGACTCCCTGATCTTTCAACTGCTTATAGCGTCTTTCGGCGCGCTCCTCCGGGCTGGCCGAGAGATAGATCTTAAGGCCGGCGTCGGGGAAAACCACCGTTCCCATGTCGCGGCCGTCGGCCACCAAGCCCGGAGGCTGCCGGAAGGAGCGCTGCTGCGCAAGCAGCGCCGCGCGGACCGCGGGCAGCGCCGCGATCTCGGAGGCGGCGTGCGCGCAGGCCTCCGAACGGATGCTCCGGGTCACATCCTCTCCCCGGCAGATCACGCGCACCTCCTCCGGCCCCGCCGCGGCGTCCCGAAATTCCACCCCAATGCGCGCCGCAAGATGAGCCAACCGCTCCACATCATCGAACACAACAGCCCCTCGCATCGCGAGCCACCCCACGGTCCGGTACAAGGCCCCGCTATCGAGAAAATGCCATCCTAGCGTCCGTGCGAGGCGCACGCCGAGGCTGCCCTTGCCCGTGCCGCTCGGACCGTCGATGGCGATGACGGGAATCGATACGCTGCTCACCGTCCGCCGCCCGCGGTGATTCGGAGACCCGCTTCCCGCGCCAGCGTGAGGAAGTTTGGGAAAGACGTAGTGATCATCGCGCAGTCGGCGATGATAATACGCCCCTCGGCCCGCAGTCCCGCGATCGCAAACGCCATCGCGACACGATGGTCACCGCCGCTGTCCACGCGGCCCCCTTGGATCGCGGCACCGCGGATGCGCATCCCCTCAGGGGTGGGCCGCGCCTCGATGCTCAGCGCCTTAAGGCCCTCCGCCATGCTGCTTATCCGATCGCTCTCCTTGTAGCGAAGTTCCTCGGCGCCTTCCAAGAGGGTTTCGCCCCGGGCGCAGGCCGCGGCGATGAAAAGGACGGGAAATTCGTCGATGGCCGCCGGTACCAGATCGCCAGGAATACGGATCCCGCGCAGATCGCTTGAGCGCACGCACAAATCGGCAACGGGTTCACCGCCCTCCTCGCGCTTGTTTTGAAGCTCGATGTCCGCCCCCATGCGCCGCAGGATCTCGATCATGCCGATGCGCGTCGGATTGACGCCCACCTCCTCGAGCACGAGATCCGATCCGCGGGCAATCGTCGCGCCGACGATGAAAAACGCCGCCGAAGACAGATCCGCCGGCACGTTGACATCAACACCCGCGAGCCGCGCTTCGCCGCGCATGCAAACCGCGCCGTCTCGGCGTTGTATCGGGCAGCCGAAACGGCCCAACATGCGCTCGCTGTGGTCGCGGCTTGCGAGGGGTTCCCTCACGCACGTTCGCCCCCGCGCGTACAGAGCGGCGAGCAATATAGCGGATTTGACCTGGGCGCTCGCCACCGGCATATCATAATCGATGCCGCGAAGTCGCGCCCCGCCGAAGACTGTTACCGGCGGCGTGCCCGCGGCACTGCACTCGATCCGTGCCCCCATGCGGCGCAAGGGCTCGATGACGCGCATCATGGGCCGCTTCGACAGCGACTCATCGCCGGTCACTTCCGTGTCGAAGGGCTGGCCCGCGAGGAGCCCCGTCATCAACCGCATCGAAGTCCCTGAATTGCCGAGATCGATCGGCCCGGGCGGCGGCCGCAAGCCGTGCAAGCCGGCCCCGTGGATCCTTACCCCGCCCGCCCCGAGCCGCTCGACACGCACACCCATCGACTCGAAGGCACGTAGCGTCGCGAGCGTATCTTCACCCTCCAGGAATCCCCGGATTTCGGTGACACCCTCGGCGATCGCCCCGAGCATGAGCGCGCGGTGGGAGATGGACTTGTCACCGGGCACGCGCAAGCGGCCGGCGAGCTTCCCGCCGGGGTCAACGCTAAGCAGGTGCGGGCCAAGAGTCACCGCTTTTTTTTACCCGCGAGATCCGGCCCGATCCGCTGCTCGGCGGCCAAGGCATCCCGTGTGTTCTTGGCCGCGTCCAAGAACGCAACGACCGCGGGACCATCCTCGGCCTCGATGGCGTCGCGCAGCATCGCGAGATCCTCGCGAAAACGTTCGATCATCTCGATGAGCCGCGCGCGATTGGCGAAAAAGATATCGCGCCACATGACGGGGTTGCTTGAAGCGATGCGGGTGATATCCGCGAATCCTCCCGCCGCATAGCGCAAAAGCGCGGACTGGCCGCTCATTCGCGCGGCGGCGCGCACCAACGCATAGGCCAGCACATGCGGCAGATGGCTGGTAGCGGCGAAGAGTTGATCGTGCCGGTCGACCTCCATGTCCTCGACCACGGCCCCGGTTTGCCGCCACAGCAAGCGTACGCGCTCCAGCGCTCGCGGGTCGGTCTCGGCGAGGGGGGTCAAAATCACCCGCTGTCCATGAAAGAGCCCGGCACAAGAACTCTCGACCCCGCTATGCTCGGTGCCCGCGATGGGGTGTCCCGGCACGAAACGCGATAGGTGATGCCCGAGATACCGGCGGGCGGCATGAACCACGGAACCTTTCACGCTACCGACATCGGTGATCACCGCATGCTCGTCCAAGTGTCCCGAGAGACGCTGAAAGACCTCCGGGACGGCCCCGAGCGGCACGGCGATCACTACGATCTCGGCGCCCTCGACCGCACCGGAGAGATGGGCGCACGGCTCATCGATGACACCGATCTCGCAAGCGCGCCGCAGGGCCATTGGGTCCGTGTCGTATCCCGCCACGCGCCCTCCGGCGCGCTTCAAGGCACGGGCGAGCGATCCGCCGATGAGGCCCACGCCGATAATGGCGACCCTTGAGGGCGGCACGAGGGCTACCGAGCCTCCTTAGAGAAGCTCATTCAGCACCTTCCTCAGTGCGTCGATGAAACGCGTATTTTCCGGCTCCGTTCCAACCGTGATCCGGAGGTGGTTTGGCAAGCCATAATTGGCGATCGGCCGCACGATCACACCCCGCCCGAGTAAAGCCTCATAGAGATCGCGCGCGGGATAGCCGAACTCGATGCAGAGAAAATTCCCGGCCGAAGGGATATAGCGGAGCCCCAATGCTTCACACGCCCGAGTCAGTTGAGCGAGGCCAGCTTTGTTCACCGCCACGCTTGCAGCTACATGCTCCCCGTCGGCGAGCGCGGCCTCCGCCGCCGCGAGCGCAACGCTATTCACGTTGAAAGGCTGCCGCACCCGGTTCATCAACTCCGCCACCTGGGGATGCGAGACCGCGTAGCCCACGCGCAGGCCGGCAAGTCCGTGGATCTTGGAAAACGTGCGCGTCACGACCAGGTTCGGAAACCGATCGATCCACCGCAGGCCGTTCGGATAACCCGGCGCCTGCGCATACTCAAAGTAGGCTTCGTCGAGAACGATCACTACCCGCGGCGGTACGCACTGGATAAATTCCAACAGCCCCGGCCCGTCGATCCAGGTGCCTGTCGGGTTATTGGGATTGGCGATAAAAATAAGCCGGGTCCGTTCGGTAATGGCTTCTCGCATCGCTCCAAGATCGTGTCCATAGCCGCGGGCGGGCGTCACGACTGCTTCGGCCCCGATGGCTTGGGTGGCGAGCGCATACACCGCGAAGGCGTGTTGGGAGAAGATCACCTGGTGCGAAGAGGTGACAAAGCTGCGCGCCGCCAACTCCAGGACGTCGTTGGAGCCGTTTCCCAAGGTGATCCGATCGCTCCCGATCGCCAGGCGCGCGGCCAATGCTTTTTTCAAGGCATAACCGCCGCCGTCCGGATAGCGGCCGATGTCCGCGCACCCAGCCCTGATCGCGGCGCGGGCGCGCGGTCCCGGACCGAGCGGGTTTTCGTTCGAGGCCAACTTTACGGCGTCGGTGATCCCATGCTCCCGCGCCAGCTCCGCGAGCGGCTTACCAGGTTGATAGGGATCGAGAGCGCGCACGCCGGGCGCGGCCAGCGCAAGAAAATCGATGGGGCTACGCCGATGGTTTTTCATGGACGGCACCGCCAATCCGCACTCAGAGCCTGTGAAGAAATCCTAGCCAGCGCAGTAGTACGCAACCACGTTATACAGACCGACTTCGTCGAATCTGATAGTCCCTTCTCCCTCAGGGAGAAGCTTAGGATGAGGGGAATCAAATCAAACACATGCGTCGATTATTCCGATCCCCTCACCCCGACCCTCTCCCTGTGGGAGAGGGAGAAAAGACGGCCTGTTGCGGAAGGACAGGGACCTTGGAGAGGTAACCCAAATTTTCACGTACGTGTGGTTAGATTTGTTCACACTCAGAGTACCGCCCGCGGATAGGACCCAAGCACCTTGAGCATGGCCGCGCGCTCTTTGAGCGCCTTCAAGGCTTGTGCGACCACCTCGTCCCGCAGGTGGCCTTCGATATCCACGAAGAAAAAATACTCCCACATGCCGCGGCGCGAGGGACGCGATTCGATGCGCATCATGCTGATCCCGTATTCGGCGAACGAGGCGAGCAGGTGATAGAGGGCGCCGGGCCGGTTCGGCGTCGAGAAAATCAGCGAGGTCTTGTCATCCCCGCTCGGCGGGACCGACTGGTGGCCGATGACGATAAAACGCGTCGTGTTGTCGGCCTCATCTTCGATATTCCTCACCAGATGTTCCAAGCCGTAGATCGTGGCCGCCGCATCCCCGGCGATCGCGGCCGCCGCGGGTTCGCCGGCGGCGCGCCGCGCGGCCTCCGCATTGCTCGCAAACGCCACCCTTTCGGCGTGCGCGAGGTGGCTATTCAACCAGCGGCGGCACTGGGCCAGGGCCTGCTCGTGGGCAAATACGCGGGTGATTTCTCGCGGCGTGACATTCTTCCCCAGCAGGTGATGGTGAATACGCAGCTCGACCTCGCCGCAGATCTTGAGCGGTGAATTGACGAACATGTCCAAGGTGTGGTTGACCACGCCTTCGATCGAATTCTCGACCGGCACGACGCCGTAATGGCAAGCCCCCGCTTCGACCTCGCGGAACACCTCGTCGATCGTACCCATCGGCAAGGCCTGCACGGAATTACCGAAATGTTTATGCACCGAGGCATGGGTGAACGTGCCCTCGGGCCCGAGAAACGCCACGTTCAAGGGCTGTTGCAGCGCCAGACAGGCCGACATGATCTCGCGGAACAAGCGGGCAATCTCTTCGTCCGACAAAGGCCCTTTGTTCTTCGAGATGATCTTTCTCAAGACTTGGGCTTCGCGTTCCGGGCGATAGTAGGCATCGGGCTCATGATCGTTACCCTTCGCGGCCGCGACTTCCTTGGCAAGCTGCGCCCGGGCCGTGATCATGTGCAGAATCTCCGCATCCACCTCGTCGATGCGCGTGCGCAAGCCCTGCAATCGGTCG
>JBOIDH010000014.1:0-13274 GCA_050740495.1 Gammaproteobacteria bacterium
TGCGCCGCGCGTTCGGGTAACGCCAGCTCGGCAGCCGTCGGCACCAGGCACGCGCCGGCGCGCAGGACGCCGAAGGCCAGCGCCACGTAGTCCGGGCCGTTCGGGCACATGAGCGCGACACGCGGCGCCCGGCCGTGCAGTAACGGTCGTAGCCTCGCCGCGATCGCATCGGCGCGCGCGAGCAGTTCGCCATAGGTCTCCGTGCCGCTGGGATGAAACAGGGCGGGCCGCGCCGGATCCGAAGCGGCGCGGGCGGCGATGAGATCGGCGATGTTCAGGGCCATTCCGCGGGCCGTGCCTACCTAAACTGGAGCTTTTTTGGGAGACCTGGCCATGATCAACGCTTGAGCCAGTTTTCCAGCCGCAGGCCGGACACGTGCTCGAACTCCCGGATGTTGGCTGTGACGAGCGTCGCGCCTTCCGCCAAGGCTTGCGCGGCTATCCAGAGATCGTTCGGGCTTATCGGCGTGCCGGCGATTTCAAGTTCAGCTCGCAGGCGAGCATACGCGCGGAGCAAACCGTCAGAGCCGAACAGCACGCCGTCCACGATGGACAGGAATCGCTCCATTCGCCGCTTCGCCGTCTGCGCCGGCTGGCCGAGGCGCTCGAGCTTCTCCAACCCGAACTGCAGCTCGGCGGCAACCACGAAGGGCAAGTAAAGGCGACCCTGGTATTGCGCCATCCGCGAGATGACTCGACGTTCGTCGCGAATCGCCGCGATGCAGATGTTCGTGTCGAGCAGTATCACCCCTTCTTGCCGGCCTTCCCGTGCCGCGGCCGTGGCAGGGTGTCGCGCAGACCTTTCAAATCGACATCCCGCTCCGGCCCGTGATGCCGCAACTCCTCGGCGGTGAAGGGTAGCTCGACGCCGGGCTCGGAAAAAAGCAAGTCCCAGCGCCCGCGCAGGGTGGAGATGAACAGTCCGCCGTCGCGCGGCTCGATCAGGACGTGTCCTTCCGGCAGCTCGAGGGCCTTTGGAATGCGTATCGCCTGACTGTTGCCAGCGCGGAACACTCGGGTCTTCATCGGTTTATCGATCACTTTCACGTGCCACCTGTGCAACCAATGTGATTACGATATGTTATCACATAGGGGGTCGGCAATAAACAAGTCGATCAGGGTATCGAATTCCTTCTCGATCTCATACACCGCCGACAGCACCTGCTAGCCGTGCGCGATGGGCGCCCCGTAGAACGTGCGACAAATCAAGAGCCAGATGCGTCACCGGGGACGATGGTTATTGGGCCCGATGGGGTGATCATGACTTTGTCAATGCGGAGCCCGTCCATATCCATGACTTCGAAGCGGAATCCTCGCCACTCGAAGCGATCGCCCGCAGCCGGGATCTGACCAAAATGCGAGAGCATAAACCCGGCGAGCGTGTAAAAATCCTCGTCGCTAGGGATGTCGCGCAAATTGAGGAGATCCTTCACGATATCGATGTGGATATCGCCCCCGATGAGCCAGGAGCCATCCTCGCGCTGTTTGACCTCGGGCTCGGCTCCCGCGCCGGGCTCGGCGAGATGTCCGATGATCCATTTTACGATATCCGTGGCGGTGACCAGCCCTTCGACGGTCCCGCGCTCATTCACTACAAAGACCATGTGGAGCGGCGACGTCTTCAGCAGATCCAGGACCTGGATCGCCAGCGTCTGGGGGCGTACAAAAAGCGGTGGGCTGAGGGCCCCCTCGATATCGAGGGGCTCGCCATCGAGGGCGCGACTCAAGAGGTCTTTCGCGTGCACAACGCCTACGATTTCATCGAGGTTTCGCCGGGCTACCGGCAAGCGTGAGTAAGCCGTCTCCTGGAACTTACGGCGGACTTGTTCGGCATTGTCTTCAAGGTCAATCCACACGATATCCGGCCGCGCGGTCATGATCGCCTGTACGCGCCAGTCGGCCACCCTCATGACGCCCGCCATCATCTCCCTTTCTGCGGGCTTGAGCACGCCCGCCGTGACCCCTTCAGCGATCATGTCCTTGACCTCTGCTTCCGTCACGGTGGCCTCGTGCTTCGTGGAGACGCCAAAAAAACGCAGGAGCCCCCTAGCCGAGCCCTCCATCACATAGACCAGCGGAGCGGCCAGCGTGGCGATAACGGTCATTAGCGGCGCCACCAGGGAGGCGATGCGTTCTGGGTTTTTGAGCCCCAGGTGTTTCGGCACGAGCTCACCGATGATAATCGTCGCGTAAGTAATACCGCTGACTATGATAAAAATCGCCAGAGCCTCACTGAACGGCGCTATCGGGACAAAATCAGCCAGGAAACGCTCGAGCGGCGGCGCCAACTCTTCGCCACCGTAGACGCCGCTCAGAATTCCAACCAAGGTAATGCCGACCTGCAGGGTGGAGAGGAAGCGGCCCGGGTTTTCTGCGAGATTCAGAGCAACACGGGCACCGCGATGACCCTCATCCATTAAGGTCTTCAAGCGCTGCTTGCGGGAGGACACAAGCGCGAGCTCCGACATCGCGAAAAAGCCGTTGAGGACAATCAGAAAAAGAATGATTAAACAATCAAGCACATAAAACGAGGCGTCGTCTGTCATACCAATCCTAATCGGCCCTTTGGGCAGGCATCGAAACGGTCAAGCATAAGTAAAAGCATTTGCGCTAGGCAGGCACTCGGATCCCCCGGGCAGCGGACGAGCATTATAACACCCGACCGAACAGCACCTTTTCGCGATAGGCATCATCCCAACCCGAGCGCCAACCCGAGGGTCGGGAGAGGATCAACCAGGCAGAGCAGGTTGCACCCCGACGGCTACGCCGATCGATCCTCCTCCGGGCCGAGGATGGTTTCGATCTGCGCGCGCACGTCTGCCGCATTAGGAGGCACACCGTGGGTGGCCTGCCACGCGGCGGCGAGACCCGCGGCCTGGCCGGTGGCGAGGCAGGTGCCGATGACGCGGAGCGCGGCCTGCGCTTCGTGATCGCATGAGAGGCAGCGGCCGGCCGTCCACAGGTTGGCCACGAGGGCCACCTTGAGCGCACCGAGGGGGATCTGTGTCGGGCGATCGTCCTCGGGGTAGCGCCAGCGCGGGCCGGTGGGTTTTTCACGCAGCTCCATCGGCCAGGTGCCGAACGCGACGCAATCGGGTGTGTCCAACCCGCGCAGCACGGCCTCGCCGGTGATGGTGATCTCGCCGCGCACGCGCCGGCTTTCGCGGATCCCCACCCGTGTGGGAAACGCGGCAAGCTCGGCGCGCGCGAAGGCCGGATGGTGCGCGCGCAGAAACGCGGTAAGCGATACGGCGAGACGGCGGCCGGTTTGCTCCAGCGCGGTAAGATGGACGGGCGACGTCGGATCGAAATCGGCCGGTCCGGCGAGGTCCACGGTACAATAGACCTCGGAGGCTCGGCCCGTCGGCCGGAACTGCGCGCCGAGCACGCCGGGCTCTATTCGGCCGGCATGCGCCGCTTCGGCGAGCAGTGCCGCGAGGCCAACGCGGCCATCCGCGTCGAGCGCGACGACCTCCACGGTGTGCAGGGCGAAGATGAAGGCGGGCCGCTGGAGTCGTGTCGCACTTGCCTGATCGGTACCGGCGCCGGCGAGCGCGGCGAGGGTGGCGTCACCGCTCGCGTCCACGACCGCGTCCGGCTCGATGGTGGCGCGCGCGCCGCGGCAATACACATCGACGGCCTCGATACGGCCGCTGCCCTGGCAGGCGGCGAGCTCGGTGTGGAGGCGCGTTTCGAGCGTCGGGCATTCACCGGTGAGCGCATCGGCAACCGCGGCGAAGCCGGGCGGCGAGTGCGGCAGCACGTCGAGCCGGCCGCAGCGCACCGGCCCCGGCGCGGCTCCGGCACGTATGAGGCGCGCGGCGAGCTCGCCCGGCAGCCCCCGATGCGCGAGTACCGCGCCCGGCTCGCTCCGCAAACGGTACAGCCCGCAGATCGAGTGGACCAGCGCGGCCACGGCCATCCCGCCGAGCGCACCGTGACGCTCGACCAGCACGGTGTCCGCGCCCGCGCGCGCCGCCGCCACCGACGCGCAGAGACCCGCAGCGCCGCCACCCAGCACCAGCACGTCACATTTCATAGCCCGAGTAAATCAGCCCGCAGTCGCGTGCGCATGATGCAGAGCTCGCCGGCCCTGAGCGCGCCCTCGCGCCACGAGAGGGTCGCGGTGATCCGCGCGTCGCGCCGGGAGAAGAACACTCCGGTGCCCGGCGGCTGGCACACCGACGGAACATGCCAGCCGTGCTCGATGGGCGCCCCGCAGAACGCGCCGCACTCGGGGAGAAACTCGCCGGTGTGGGAAAAGAAAAACGAGGTGAGATGGCCGTGCGAACCGTTGCGTATCATCCGCAGGTAAGGCCCGGCCGGCATCCGGCGCAGCAAGCGCGACGTCGTGCCGAAGGCCAGATCGAGCCGCTCGCGCGTCTGCGCGACGAACTGCCCCTGCAAGGCGCGGGCTGCCGCACCGAGGTCGCCAAGCTCGCTCTGCAACAGCCGGAAAAAGAGCTGGCTCACATGGTTTTGCCAGATCGGGTGGCGCGCACCGCGCTTGCGCTCCTGCACGGGGCAGTTGGATTGGTAGGACTCGGCTCTATCGCCGCGCCGGCAGAGCACGGCATGGTGCATCCGCATCGCGGCGGCGAGGAACCAGCCCATCTGGAACAGCTCGTGGGTCGCCGTGGTGGCGCGCGCGGCGATCCGCGCCGTTTCCGCCGCGCTGAATTCCTCGACGAAAAACGCCGCCACGCCGGGCCGGGGCGGCACGCCCCCGAGCGAACGGATGGACGTGCGCGCCAGAGCGTAAAAGTGATCCTTGAATCTCTCCGCCTCGCCGAGCGCTGTGCGTAAGCTGCTGGTACGCGAGGTAATCGGTCCCCAGGAGTCGGGGCGCGGTGGCAGGCTGTCCGCGTTTTCCGCCAAACGCGCGATCTCGGCGAGCAGCAGCTCGGCGCCTTTGGCATCGAGCATGAGATGCCGCCAGCGCAGGACCACGGTGCTACCGTGTCCATCGCCGAGCACGTCGAAACGCACGGCGGCCGGCGACGATTCGTTCAAACGCCGCGCGCACAGCTCCTCGAGTGGCTCGCGATGTTCCTCCACAGGAAAAGACGGGCATGCGTCCGCGCGCCACACCCAGCGCGGAACGCCGAGCATGGCCTTGCGCAGGCGCGCGCTAGCGATGGGGCTGGCGCTAGCGAGTCGGGCGGCTGCGGAGCGTAACGCGGCCACGTCGAGCCCCGGCCCGAGGCGCAACACGGTGAGGCCCATGTGCTCGCCTTGGCCGGCGGCGAGCATCATGCGCTCGGCGGCGGCGAGGAACCAGTCCGCGCCGCTCAAGGGCGCCGAACTTATCCGCGACGGTTTTTTCACAAACTCTGGGTCTGGCGGATGGCTTCGGCGATGCGCCGGGCGGTGGAAAAAGTGGCGCGGGTGACCGCGCCGTCGGGGAGCTTCACGGCGAACTCTTCCTCGATGAAAAGAATGATCTGCATGATCGACATCGAGTCCAGCCCGGCCGCGAAGAGGTCGGAATCCAGGCCGAAAGACTCGCCGGTTTCCAGCAGGTCGCCGCGGATGCGGCCGAGCAGACGGGTGGCGATCCGTGTGGTCTCGTCCATCAGGAATCGATTCCAGCGTGTAAAGAGGCGCTTGGCATCATCTCAACTCCCTGCTGGTCGGCTCCGCCGGGGCGGTGAAGTGCGCGGCGTCGAGCGGCCGGTTGCGAGTGATGTCGTCGAAACGGTATCTGAGCACGCCGCCCGAGGGCAGAACAACGACCACCTCGCGCACCTCGAGGGTGTCGGCGGCGATGGTGTTGGTGATGCGCGCGGGCATTCGCGAGGAGGCGTCGGGTTTGCGCGTAAGGACGACGGCGTAGCCGTCTCCCTCGCGCTTGACCTCGGGCGTGTAGTCGCTTTCCTGCTCGGCCGGCTGGCCGCGCAGAAGGCCGAGCAGCGAGAGGAACGGCTTGCCGGCGCTGTCCTCCCGGAGGGATTTTTCGGCGAGCCGTGCGCCGGTCTTTTGAATGAAGAGCCGATCGCCCAGGACCAGGACGAACTCCCCGGCGGGCCTGGTGTAATCGAGACGCAGCCGATCCGGCGCCCGATACGCGAGCGTGCCCTGGCTTACGACCGGATCGCGCACCCCGGGCAGGGTGAGGGTCTGCACGATCGTGGCCGACCAGGTGAGCGTCTCGCGCTGACGGGTTTGAAATTGTGCGCGTAGCGCGCTGGCACGCTCGGCGGACAGCGGCGCGGCGAGCGTGGCGGCGCCGGCAAGGAAAGAAATGAAGAACAGGAAATAGCGGCGCATGCTGCATTTTCCGCTACCGGAACTAGCTCGGCAACTTCACTGAGCCGCCCGGCCGCGCGCCGTTAAGCCGGAGCACTTGCACCGGCTGGCCGTTCGAGAATACCTGTTTGCGTTAGGCCTTGGGGTAAGCAAGCGTTCGTCATTTATTCAGTTACTTCATCGGCCGATACTGGGCGAACGTAGCTAAACGTCGCAGCGTCCCATTGGTAAAGGGTCTCTTGGCCTTCATAGGCGTCCACAGTGCTGACGACCGAGACATTGATCCGGCCAGTTGGCCGGCCGATGCTGAGATCGTCGCGTTCCACCAAGAATGTGTGGTCGCAACTGCTCACGAGCAGATGGAAGAATAGCCGCTCGCGGTCGCCCACGGTAGTGGTGACAAGTTCGGTGCGGGGCTTGCCTCGATCGGATGCGGCTGGCGCAAAGCGGGCCAACTCAAAGAAGGTAAAGGTTGTCACCGTTTCGACGCCTTCCGCGCGGAGTAGGCTATATAGCGTCGCCCAGAGAAGGGGTTCGCGCTGTAGCATGGGGAAATCGACGAGGATATTGTGCACACCATCGATCAGGACAGCCGAGAAAGGCGCGCCCGAGAGTCGAGCAGAGTCGAGTTTGTGACGGACCTCGCTGACGATCGTTTCGGGGTCAATGTACCCCGGACGCAGAGGGAGAACTTCGACGGATGCACAAGAACGGTCCCGCGCCATAGCGGGGGTGTCTCCGTATCGATAATGGAAAAAGTCTTCGCCGATTGCACGGTAATACTGGACGTCGTATAGGAAGCTTAGAACCAAAATGCGTGCGTCGTCGCGTGCTGCACTCTCCATGGGGGTTAGGTCGCGTCGTCGAGCCGCGCGCGCGCGGAGGTACGATTCAATGGCCTTGTCATTGCTCCAGTCGACGCGTGGTTCGAGGGCAACAAACAAGCCAAAGCGAGCCTTCCCTGCTGATCCCCGCCCATAGACAAGAGTCTGTGAGTGCTGTCGGACGGTTACCACCGACCATCGAATCGTTTGGAACTCGCCACGTCCAGAAGGCGAGAAGAGATCCGCTTGATGTTCTTGCCTATCTCGAAGCGCTTTTTCGTTGACGTAAAGCACTGCTCGACGTGACGCGTTGCTTCCGGGCGGTGCGTGCGCATCAAGGCTTCGTAGGACCGAGTCGAGCGATGGACGAACGACGCAACCTTCGGAGGAAGAAAGCTGAAAGACATGGCCTCCTCGATCGCTGAGCTGGTGTCGAGTTTTCTCGACAACCATGATGCGTTGAGCTGCGCGCCGGCTGGGGTCTTCCTCAATGGCTAACGATAGTACGTTGTCAACCAGGTACTCAATCCCAAGGATGCCACGTTCCTCATTGCCACCCACCAGAAGTGCGCAGACTCCCATGCTGCGAAGAATTTCGAGTGCGCGCGAAAAGTCTCGACGCCCCTGATTGTCGTCGCCCGCGTTCCACATCTGGCCGTCGGGTGTTCGCCGTCGCAGGACGGGTGTGAGGCTATCTATGACAACCACACGCGGGAACACTAGGAACAATGGCAACGAGCTGGACGAAGAGGGTTTATCCGGTTCGAGCGCGGGTCTCGATAGCTCGTCACGCAGCTCGGTGGCCAGCTGACTGAAATCTGGAAAGCGATTCGGAACGATCCGAAAGTTACTGGTCCTCTCGAAAGCGCCGATTGAGTCTTCACTCTCTGGAGCCGGCCACAAGGGCTGCGTCGTGGATGCGGCGAGCGCGGTAAGCTTGGCCCACAGATGAGGTTCCGCCTCTTCCGTTGCGACATAGCGGACGATAGCGCCGAACTGTGCCATGCGCGCTGCAATCGAGAGACACAGGCTGGTCTTGCCTGAGCCCGGTGGTCCCGTAATGAGCGTCACCAGCCCGCCGGGCAATAAAGCCGTTTCAGGAACAGTAGACATCAATCCACCGAGAGCCTCGTCGAGCCCGCGGACCGCAGTTGGCTGGTTGAACAGGATTTGGAGTAGCACGCCAAAATCAGGCACATCGCCATAGAGCTCGGGCCAGTGGGGATCGCGACCGGTGCGGGAGAACTCCCTGATGCCGTTCGGCGGTACGCCGAAGAGGTGTTTGCTAAATGCCTGATAATAAGCGTCGAGATTGTCGCGTGGGCGCAGAGCGCGTCTAAGCCAACCCTCCATGCACAGCACGTCAATGATAAGACTTTCCTGGGGTTCAGCGGTCTTGCGTTGTCTGCGCTTCTGGGTATCACGGAGCCGGCGCCTCAGGTCATCATATGAACGTCGGAGCGAAGATAGAACGTTCCTTGAGTACGAGACGCGATGCATTGCGCGAAGCGCCAGGATCAGAGCGAAGCGCGCGATGGCTACGGTGTGAGGCGCAGCAGGACTGGCAAGGAGTTGGCATGTTATGGCGAGAACGTCCGGTCGAACCGCTCCAGGTAAAACCGTACGTCCCCAGGAACTGGCGACAATGCGAGTCAGCCTGCACTCGAGATCTGGTAAGTCCCGGAACAGCTCTTTTTCCGAGGTTCCGAAGCTGGCTCTGATGCGTTGATTGATCTCTTGAGGAGGGTCTACGATGATCGGGTGAGGTGATGCTGGCGCCGTAGGCTCACATGCATGGAGGGCCCTGGCCACGCTAATGGCAATCCGCGCTCCTCGATCGACAAGTGTCTGGATCGTAGTCATTGCATATGGGGTCAAAAGGCCAGAAGCTGAAGGCGTGCGATTGGTCTGTGGCTCTTGGTCACATCGCAGGGTGCAAAGATGGGTTCTGGTTGCGAACTCTGTTCGAGTTCAGCGGCACGTCGGTCGACAGTCGAGACGAATGCGCCATCGGATTCCCGAAGTAGGAGATCGGCCACTGCTGGCCAGCGATCGGGGCCAGTATGTGTAAGTACAAGCTTAAGGAGGGCGTATAGCTCCTTGCGTTGCGTAGTACCAGCTTCGGTGACATAACGGCACTCACGGAGGGCCATCTCGACCTGACGAAGTTCAATAATATCGGGCGAGCCTGCGACACGGTTAGTTGCACGGGCGTAGCCTTGTACGGCTCGCTTAAGTAGCGCATCCGCCAGGGATTTGCGCCATTGATTAGCAATGCCGTGCTCTTGATATCCGAACGCTAGCCCCTCGGGTAGGCTCTCTAGGCCCAAAGTTGGGGAGGCGGCAAGGCGGCCAATCTGTGCGAGAAATGACGGGCTGACGACAAGGGTTACAGCGCCGGGCTTGGCCTGTCGGTGGGGCACTGGAATGTACCGAGGATAGGCTGACTCCCAGAGTGCCTCGAGGGTAACCGGTGAATTCAGTCGGGGCTGGTGTGCGAGTACATCTCTGATGATGAATATCAAGCCATCTGGAGTGGAGACAACAGGTTGTCCGATAACAAGCCCCATCCTACCTGGGGACTGGGCGGCGACTAGTTCGAGGCTTTCCCAATTCATTGCATAATGTCCTCGCGGATCTGTGAATCGACAATTGCAAGTAGGCTCTGAGTTTCGGTGTGTCTGAGACGCTTGCCGGCGGGCAGGGAAGCGTAGAACGGGTATCGTTCCTCAAGGAAAAGCCCAGAGTCAATGACTGCCTCGTGGATCTCGTTCTCGAGGGTCGGTTCGACTCCCCAAAACCGGATACCTGTGGTCATCGCCCGCGTATCAAGAGCGACCTCGCACGTGACTGATACTTCGATGGTCCACGCGCGCCAATCTTGGGCACCGCCAGGGGCGAAAAGCCCGTCGGGGTCGCGGTGTCTGGGACGTCCGTCGACGCCGGGAGCAAAGTACTGGTCCGGAAGGTCATCAAAGTAGAACGACAAGAAAGCTGCAGCAGCTTTGCGCCAGGGCGCTGTGAATCGAGACGCTTGGTAGAAAGCGCGCTGGCGACCTTCCTCTTGGTGCGAGACCGGCATCACGCAGTTGAGCGCGTCAGGAGGATGCGTACGAGCGCAAAGAAGCCCTCCCAGACCAAAAGGGGTCACGACATCAGGTGGGCTGGGCAAGTCTTCAATGACGAAGACCATCGCCCCATAGTCAGGATGGGTGCGACCGGCATGAAAGTAGAGCAGGTCGGGAGCGCCTAGTCGGATCTCCCGATCGCGTGAGCTGTTCGACTTGTGAATCGGCTTGAGGAGACCATCTGAGAGGACATCAGCGAGTTCAGATTGATGCCGCGGGGGTTGTTGCGACACAACGACTCTGACGAGAGGGAGACGGTCCGCAACGAGCGTCGCGGTCGCGAGTGAGGTCTCGAACCGGCGCCGCTCTTCGGGGTCAAGGCCGGGTAGCAGGTCGAGAGCGGGCATGTCATTTGTGCCGATTCGGCTACCGATCCAGAACTTGGGGAATTATGGCAGATCGAGTGATGGCGAACAACCCCGGATAGGTTTGCGGGCGGTTTGCGGGGCGGATCTCGGGCTCGAATTCAACCCGTGCATCGCGTCGTTCGCCCTGGCTCGACCCTCTCTACCGTTCCCCGCAAATCCTCGACTCCGAGGAGCCTGTAGATCGCCGCGGTCAGCTTCGGATCCGAGTGCCCCAGCAGCGCGCAGCTTGGGAACGAGCGCGGCTACCGACCCCCCAAGTGTTGCGCCTTTGAAAGAAATGAAGAACAGGAAATAGCGGAGCATGCTGCATTTTCCGCTAGCCGAACTAGCTCGGCAACTTCACTGACCCGCCGCGGCGCCGCGTCGTAAGGACCGCCAGCACGGGGAGGAGGAACAGGCACGCGGTGACGGCGGCGATGATGCCGAGATCCATCACCAGGCCAAAGTTCTGTAGCGCGGGCTGGCTGGTGAGCATGGGTACGCCGAAACCGATGCACGAGGCGAGGCCGGTGAGCAGAATGGGCACGCCGATGTGCGCATAGAGGTGCACGTAATCGCGCAGTTGTTGCAGGGCCATGAGGACATGCAGGCTGTAATCGATGCAGAGCCCGAGCAAGAGCGGCACGCACAAGAGCGAGAGCGGGTTGAGCGCGACGCCGGTGACCGCGATCAGCGCGCCGAGGAGGAGGAACGAGAGGCCGAGGGCGGCGAAATTGAGCAGCACCATACGCAGTGAACGTTGAGCGAGCGCGCACAGCACAACGATGCATGCGAGCACCCAGCCGCTGAGCCGGCGAAGATCGCCGAGCGCGGTGCGGTTGAGCTCGTCTTTGAGCGTGACCCAGCTCACCGGCAGCACGGTCGCGCCTTTGATCCTGATGCCGCCGGGCGGCACCGGCCGCTCGGCGGCGCCGGGGAGGCGGACCATGGCGCGACAAAGGCCGGATTCTTCGCGGTAAAGTTTGGCCAGGAGCGGGGAGACGGCGGTGAAGGCGTCGGGCGCGCCGGCGGCGGCGCGATCGAGAGTCTCGACGAGGGTCAGCGTGGGACCGCTCCATTCGGCTCCGAGGCCGGCGGTATCGAAAGCGGCGCGGAGTCGTGGGGTGATGTCGCCTTTCCACAGCGCGCGGTTTTCGCGCTGGCGCGAGGGCGCGGGCAGGAAGGCGCTCTGCGGCGAGCGACGGCCGCCGGTGACGCGCACGGCGATCTGGTCGGCGGCGCGCCGGACGGCGTCCCAGCTCGGCGCCTCGACGAGGTAAATGGCGTCCTGCCAACTCGGATCGCTTTTCGCGAGCACCTGCTGGCCGCGAAAGGCGGCGCTTTGTGTGGGTTGGAGACGGTCGAGGTCGGGCGCATAGAGCGCGGCAGGATCGCGTAAGAGCCAAGCGGCGCCGGCGAGGCTTCCGAGCGTGGCCAACACCAGCAGCGCGCGGCCGCGGCGCTCCGTCGTACGCGCCATGGCAAAGCTCATGCGGGCTAGAAAGGGTGGTGGCTTCGGCGGGCGCATGGCCCACGCGGTGGGGAGCAGCCAAGTGGCGAACAAGGCCGAGGCAACGAGCCCCGTGGCCACGAGCAAGGCGAGCTGGCGCAGGCCGGGCAGCGACGAAAACACGAGCACCAGAAACGCAGCCGCCGTCGTGACCGCGCTGAACCAGATACCGCGGCACAACCGCGCCCAGACGGTGCCGTCGTCGCGGAAGTGCGAGGCGTAGTGATGATAGACAAGGATGCTGTAATCCATGCTGATCCCGAGCAGGATGCACGCGAAGCCCATGCTGATCACATTCAGGGAGCCGATGGCGAGGCGCGCGGCGATGAGGCCCACGCCGAGGGCGAGAAACTGCCCGAGCAAAATCCACCCAAGCGGCCTCAAGGTGCGGTAGAACGCCCAGAACGCTGCGCTGACGAGCACCGTGGCGACGATGATCATCAAGCGCATGTCACGGCGCATCTGCGTCGAGATTTCGGCCGTGAAAGCGGGCCGGCCGGTGAGCATTAGGCGCGTCTCGCCGGGCAGTGTTTGCCGTACGGCGGCGTGGATCGCGGCCGAGAAGTCCTCGCACTCGTCGAAGGTAATGAGCGCTCGCGTGGCGGTGATGGTGAGCGCGCTCGCCGGCCGTTCGGTCCATTGGAAATGGCCGTGGTCTTTGCCCGTGCCGAGCGCGTCGATCAGGCCGAGCGGGTCGAATTGCCGGCGCGTCAGCTCTTCGGGATCGAGCGCGCCCGTGAGCACCGAGGGCAGCTCGTCGAGCCGCGTGCGCACAGGCCTCGGTTTGAGCGCGGCGACGACGCGCGAGAATCGCTCCGCCGGCAGATTCCAGATCGCCCACGCGGCGAGCTCGGGCGCGGCTCGCAGCCATTCATCGCCGGGCGCCGCGACGGACTCGACGCCGGGCAGCGCGGCCAGGACGGGGAGTAACTTCCGAAAAACCTCGTCGCGCGCGGTGGCGGGCAGCGTGTCTTCGGCGACCAGGATCACTTCGCGATCGCTGGTGAATTGCCGCTGGAATTGATCGAGCCCGCGCACGCTCGGCAATTCCTGCGGGAACAACGCCAAGAGCTCGGTCTCCAGCCTGATCGTCCAGCCGGCCCACACGCCGCCGGCGAGGACTACGAGGACGGCCGTGATGCGTGGAACCCAACCGGACGCGGGATGCGACATGCTTTCTGTGCAAGAATTACGAATCCGCCACCCGCGGGATGAA
>JBOIDH010000015.1:0-13167 GCA_050740495.1 Gammaproteobacteria bacterium
AAGGGCGTGCTGGCCGGCCATGCGCGTGGGGTCTTTGACGGCAAGGTCGTGGTCCGTGAAGGCGCGCAAAAAGCCGATGCGCAGCTGACCAATAAAAACCTGCTGCTCTCCGAGCATGCCGAGATGGACACCAAGCCCGAGCTTCAGATCTACGCCGATGACGTCAAATGCAGTCACGGCGCTACGGTCGGGCAGTTGGACGAGGACGCCTTGTTCTACGTGAGATCGCGCGGGATCGACTATCCCCAAGCGAGGGCGCTATTGACTTACGCCTTTGCCGATGACGTTGTCGCGCGCATTGCGATCGAACCGATGCGTCACGCGATCGAGTGTCATCTCACGGCCCGATTGCCGCGCGCGGCGCTCATTAAGGAGCTTTTATGAGCGTGCCTAGCTATTCGGTTACCGCCGTGAACGGCGCCGTCGATGGATCGGGACTCGCCGCCCGGCGTCAAGACTTTCCGATCTTGGAACGGCGCGTACGCGGCCAGCCGCTGGTCTATCTCGACAACGCCGCCACGACGCAAAAACCGCGCGCCGTGATCGAGGCTATGACCCGCTATTATCGCGAGTGCAATTCCAATATCCATCGCGGGGTGCATACGCTCAGTCAAGAAGCGACCGAGCGCTTCGAGGAGGCGCGGGTCAAGGTCCAACGATTTATCCATGCCGCCCACAGCCACGAGATCATCTTCGTGCGCGGCACCACAGAGGCGATCAACCTGGTGGCGCAGTCTTACGGGCGCCCGCGGTTGAAGCACAAGGACGAGATTTTGATCACCGCGATGGAGCATCATTCGAACATCGTCCCCTGGCAATTGCTGTGCGAACAGACTGGGGCGGTGCTCAAGGCCGTGCCGATGAACGATGCCGGCGAGCTGTTGCTCGATGAGTATCTCAGGCTTCTCGGCTCGCGCACGCGCATGGTAGCAGTAACCCATGTCTCGAACGCCTTGGGGACGATCAACCCGATCCTGGAAATCATCAACCACGCACATGCGCACGGAGTTCCGGTGCTGGTCGATGGCGCGCAAGCCGTGGCGCATATGCCCGTGGACGTCCAGGCTCTGGATTGCGATTTTTACGCCTTTTCCAGCCATAAGCTCTTCGGCCCGACGGGGATCGGGGTGCTCTACGGTAAGGCCGCGTTGCTTGAAGCCATGCCGCCCTATCAAGGCGGCGGTGACATGATTAAGAGCGTTACCTTGACCAAGACGCAATTTAACGATCTTCCCTATAAATTCGAGGCCGGAACTCCCCACATCGCCGGCGCGATCGGCCTCGGCGCCGCCCTCGATTATGTACAAGAAATCGGTATGGAGCCGATTGGTCGGCATGAACACGAGCTGCTCCGGTATGCAGCCGAGCGGGTCGCGAGCCTTCACGGGGCACGCATCATCGGCACCGCGCGCGAGAAGGCCAGCGTGCTGTCGTTCGTATTGGAGGGTATTCATCCCCACGATCTCGGCACGGTGCTCGATTGCCAAGGGATCGCTATCCGCACCGGGCATCATTGTGCGATGCCGGTCATGGAGCGCTTCCACGTCCCGGCCACCGCGCGTGCCTCGTTTGCCTTCTATAACACCCCCGCGGAGGCCGATCGTCTGTGCGCAGCACTTCGGGATGCACAGCGGATGTTAGGGTAATGTTCGACCTGCGTGCCTTGTATCAAGAGGTTATCATCGACCACAATCGGCATCCGCGTAACTGCCGCCGGTTGGACAGCGCCGATCGTATCGCGGAAGGCTACAATCCCCTCTGTGGGGACCGGCTCACGGTGTACGTCAAGTTGCACGAGGGCGTTGTCGGGGACGTTAGTTTTGAAGGTAGCGGATGCGCAATCTCCGTAGCGTCAGCCTCGTTGATGACCGAGCATATCAAAGGCAAGAGCGCACACGAGGTGGACCAGATTTTCGCGCGCTTTCGCTCCATGGTTACGGACGCAACGCCGACCGAAGAAGCCCTTGGAAAGCTCGAAGTTCTTGCCGGGGTACGCGAATTTCCGGCGCGCGTCAAATGCGCGACCTTGGCCTGGCACACCCTCAAGTCGGCCTTGTCTAATGAGCATAGCACGGTGACTACCGAATAGACGCAGATGTATTACAGCAACGATGCCGTCACCCTGAGCCGCGACTGTCAGGCGATCCTCATTCCCGCCGGTGATCCGGTGACATTGACGGCCGGGAGCGTCGTCTCCGTCACGCAAGCCCTCGGCGGCAGTTATACGCTATACGCCGACGGAAACCTGGTGCGGATCGCGGGCCGTGATGCCGATGCAATCGGCTACGATGCTATTCCAGAACCCGTAGCGTCTCAGGAGGCCGCCGCCGACGGGAGCGTCGATGAAACGCTGATTTGGGCGCAATTGCGGACCTGTTACGATCCGGAGATCCCCGTCAACATCGTTGACCTGGGCTTGGTGTATGATTGCGCCATCACTCCGCTTGAGGGTGGCGGCAACCGCGTTGACATTCAGATGACGCTGACCGCGCCGGGGTGTGGCATGGGCGGGGTGCTGGTGGAGGACGTACGCCAAAAAATCGCCACCGTCCCAAATGTTAGCGAGGTCGATGTAGCGCTGGTTTTCGATCCGCCCTGGAGCTACGAAATGATGTCGGAGGCCGCCCGGTTGGAAACCGGCATGTACTGAGAACCTGTGTCGACCTGGGTTGATGTGGCGCCCGCGGGCGAAGTGCCACCGGGCGATCGGCGTGTTGTCAATGTCGATGACACCTTGATCGCGGTTTTCAATATTGACGGCGAGTACTTCGCGATTCAGGATCTCTGTACCCATGACGGGGCGCCGCTTGCGGGAGGCATTCTAGACAGGGATCAGATCATCTGCCCGCGTCATGGCGCGCGGTTTTGCGTGAAGACCGGCGCGGCGCTCACGCCGCCCGCCTATGAACCCGTGAGTAGGTATCCCGTGCGCGTCCTCGCGGGCGTCATCCAAGTGTACGGCGATCCCGTCGCTTAGCCGTCCGATGCTCGGTGCGGTAGGGGGCATGCTCAACTGTCGCAGAACAAAAAAAAGTTTTACAGTGCGTAAACACATCTTATAATCTATAGTAACAGCGTGGAGTATCCTATTCTTTATCAAGGATCTGTTCATGATTGTTGAACGTACTTTGTCGATTATCAAACCGGACGCGGTCACGAACAGGCATATCGGTGAGATCCTTGTCCGATTTGAGAAAAACGGTCTCACCGTGGTCGCGCTGAAGATGCTTACCGTGTCGCGGCAGCAGATCGAGCAGATCTATGGCATTCACGAAGGCCGGCCGTATTACCCGGACCTACTTCAGTTTATGGGCTCGGGGCCTTCGGTGGCAGTCGTGCTTGAGGGCGAAAACGCCATAGAAAAAAATCGCGCGATCATGGGCAATACCAACCCGGCGCTTGCCGCCCCCGGTACGATCCGGGCCGATTTCGGAACCGCCACGAATCGCAACGCGGTACACGGTTCGGACGGTCCGCGGACCGCCCGCGCCGAGATCGCAAGCTTCTTCGGGCCCGAAGAGTTTCAGCTATCCCCGGCAGATGGTGAACAACGGTACCAATCTGCTCGGACTTGATCGCGGCGCCATGGAAGGCTTCTTCGCCGGGCTCGGCGAGAAGTCCTATCGCGCCGGGCAAGTCCTGAAATGGCTGCACCAGTCGGGCGCCGAGGATTTTGCGGCCATGACCAATCTGGCGAAGCCGCTGCGGGAAAAACTACAAGACGTTGCCTCCATCGAGTCACCTGTCGTGGTGCGCGAGCAGCGCTCGGCGGACGGCACCCGCAAGTGGCTACTACGGTTGACCGGAGGGCATAGCATCGAGACCGTGTTTATTCCCGAGATCGACCGTGGGACGCTGTGCCTGTCCTCACAGGCGGGATGCGCCCTCGATTGCAGCTTTTGCGCGACCGGTAAGCAGGGCTTCGATCGTAACCTGAGCCCCGCCGAGATCATCGGGCAGGTATGGGTCGCCGCCCGAGCGCTGGGGCAGGTTCCGAAAGGTCCGCGGACCATCACCAACGTGGTGCTCATGGGGATGGGCGAACCGCTTTTGAACTTCGCCAACGTGGTCAGGGCGATGCGGCTATTGATGGACGATTTTGCTTACGGGCTGTCGCGCTGGCGTATCACCTTGAGCACCGCCGGGTTGGCGCCGGCCATCGACCGCCTGAAAGACGCCTGTCCGGTGAGCCTGGCGGTATCGTTGCACGCACCCAATGATGCGTTGCGGGATGAGCTCGTACCGATCAACAAGCGGTATCCGATCGACAATCTTTTGGCGGCTTGCCGCCGTTATGCTGACGCCACCGACAGCCGTATTACGTTTGAGTATGTGATGCTCGCCGGGATCAACGACTCGCCCGCCTGCGCGAGCGAGTTGACGCGGCGTTTACGGGGGATCCCCGCCAAGGTCAACCTTATTCCGTTTAATCCTGTTTCGGGCGTCGACTACCGGCGATCCCCGCAGGTGGCAATCGACAAGTTTCGCGAGCGGCTGCTCGATGCGGGGATCCTGGCCATTACGCGCAAGACCCGGGGCGAGGATATCGAGGCGGCGTGCGGGCAATTGGTCGGCCAGTTTATCCCGCGGGGCGCGAGGCACCGCCTGCGGATCGCCGATGCCGGGAGGAGGCTGATATGAGCATGCTCCGGTGGCGAAGTTTGTGCTGCGCAGCACTGCTACTCTCTGGCTGCGCCACGAGCACGCCCAAGACCGGGGGATCCGAGTCTACGCGCAGTAGGGCGGACAATTATGTTCAGCTTGGCATCCAGTATGCCACGCAAGGAGACTACAATACTGCTGTTGTCAAGTTGCAGAAGGCCCTAGAAATCGAACCCGGCTTCGCGAACGCGCATCATGTCATCGCTCTGGTTTATAATCGGATCGGTGACAAGCAGCAGGCGGAACAGTATTTTAAACGCGCGCTGGAACTTGATCCGAAAGATTCACAAACGCTCAACGACTACGGTTTGTTTTTGTGTGCCGGAGGCAAGCATCAGGCAGCGGATGAGCTGTTTGCGCGCGCCTTGGCGAACCCCTTATACACGACGCCCGAGATCGCGCTCGCCAACGCGGGAGTGTGCGCTGCCCGGGCCCAAAACTATCCCCAGGCCGAGAAATACCTGCGCGCCGCGTTGTCGGACAAGCCAAGATTACCAACGGCACTTCTGGAGATGGCGGACATCAGCTTGCGCCTCAACCGCTACCTACCGGCCCGGGGTTACTTACAACGCTATTCGGAGAACGCGCGGCACACTGCGCGCAGCCTGTGGCTCGGGATCCGCATTGAACGTCAACTCGGCGACCGGGATGCGGCCGCCAGTTACGCCTTAGCCTTAAAATCCAAGTATCCCGACTCCGAAGAAACCCGCTTATTCCTAGAAACGGAGGGTCGACGATGACAGGACCACAACCAAATAACGCGCCGGATAGCCTGACTACCGGCAAAAAACTGCAACAGGCGCGCGAAGCCTTACAGCTAAGCACGGGGGCGATTGCGCGCCAGCTTCGTCTCAAGCCCGCCATCATCGAGGCGATCGAGGCTGACCGCTGCGACCGCCTTCCGCGGGTCTATTTGAGAGGGCATATCAGGAACTACGCGCACATCGTAGGACTGGATCCCGCGGGGCTTTTCGATCCTGGTAGCGAGATCGCATCCACTCCCATCGATTTTCAACCCTGTGCCAGTGTTCGAAAATCACTGCCCTCCACAGGGGCGCAGGATTACCTGAAGTTCGCCACCTATCTCATTGTCGGGACACTGGGTATGCTCACGGCCGCCTCGTGGCGGACCCAAGACGCCGACACACCTTTACCGCAGGAAAGCGCTGTCATCACCAACATCCCCGCCGCCGAGCCGGCGCCCGAGCTCGCGCTACCGGCGGTGCAGGCCAAGGTGACGCCCGAGTTGGCCGTCCCCGCCGAGACGCCGCGTGTAAGCGTCGAGCTTCTAGCGGCTGCGATCACGCCGCCCGAAGCACCGGTTTATCCGGTGATAGTTACGCCGCTGGAAGACATCGCTCGCGCAGCCACGGAAGAGTTGCATCGTCTGGTGTTCGAGCTTTCAGGGGACTCCTGGACTGAAGTCAAGGACGCTGGAGGCGTGAAGCTCTATTCCAAGCTTGCAACCGAAGGGCAAACCATACGCCTGGGGGGGCGCGCGCCCTTCAGCGTGGTGCTCGGAAACGCGCCGCGCGTGGCGGTGTTTTATAACGGTAGGCAGCTTGATATAACGCCTTGGTCACGCGGAGGCGTGGCACGGTTTAAGGTGGGCGGCGAAGGCGCCGGCGAGCCCCGGTAAGCGCTCGGGTTTCACAACCTGGCGGTTAACATCGCCTGCGCGAAGCGCGGGCGGGCAGGGCCGGTGACGCCGCTTGCAACTCAAGCGTGGGCGTTCGATCCAATCCTAGAGAGCTCCCCAGAAAAACCCGTTGAGTGAGCAATTGAAAGCCGTGCGAGGCATGAAGGACATCCTACCCACCGATGCCGCGCGTTGGCGGTATCTGGAGGAAACCGTCCGCGCGGTGCTCGCGGGCTACGGCTATGAAGAGATCCGTCTACCGATCGTCGAGCACACCGCTCTCTTCCGGCGCTCGATCGGCGAGGACACGGATATCGTCGAGAAAGAAATGTATACCTTCGTCGATCGCAACGGGGATAGCCTCAGCCTGCGGCCCGAGGGGACCGCGAGCTGCGTGCGCGCGGGGCTTGAGCACGGTCTCTTTCATAACCAGACCCAGCGTCTCTGGTATGCCGGCCCGATGTTTCGCCACGAGCGTCCGCAAAAAGGGCGCTATCGCCAGTTTCACCAAGTCGGCGCCGAAGCCTACGGCATGCCGGGCCCGGATATCGACGCCGAAATCATCTGCCTCGGCGCGCGCCTCTGGAGGAAGCTCGGGCTCGCGGACATCCGGCTCGCGATCAATACCTTGGGTGATCGCGAGGCGCGGGCGAGCTACCGGCAAGCCCTGTTTGATTACTTTTCCGCGCATGGGGACGAGATCGACGAAGACAGCAAGAATAGGCTCCCCGGAAACCCTTTGCGCTTGCTCGACAGCAAACATCCCGCGATGCAGGATCTCATCTGCCGGGCGCCAAGCTTGATCGGCTACCTCAATCCCGAATCCGAGCGCCATTTCACCGAGCTCCGCGGTTTGCTCGACGCCGCCGGTATTCAATACAGCGTGAATCCGCGCCTGGTGCGCGGCCTCGATTACTATAACCGGACGGTGTTCGAATGGATCACACAGCGCCTCGGCGCGCAGGGTACAATTTGCGCCGGAGGACGTTACGATGGCCTGGTGGAACAGTTGGGCGGCCGCCCCACGCCGGCAATCGGATTCGCGCTGGGGCTCGAACGCATCGTGGCGTTGCTCGAACCGGAAGCCGCGCCTGTGGCCACGCGGCCGCATGTCTATCTGATTGCCGTGGGGGAGGAGGCGGCCGCGGCGGCCTTGCGGCTCGCGGAATCCGTGCGGGAAGCCTGGCCCGGGCTACGATTGATCGCCAACTGCGGCGGCGGTAGCTTTAGGAGCCAGTTCCGGCGCGCCGACAAGAGCCAGGCCCATGTCGCCCTGATCCTAGGAGCGGAAGAAGTCCGCCAGCGCACAGTCGGGATTAAAGCCTTGGAGGAAGAAGGTGAACAAGTGACCGTTGCGCAAGGAGATCTTCGCGATTGCTTAGGGGAACTTCTGGCGCGGCGTGGTATCGTAGTCGGGCCGGTAAATTAGGCCTGCTGGCACGTGGAGATCGACGTGGACCCCTACGCATCCGAAAAAGAACAGATTGAGCTTATCAAAGATTGGTGGAAGAGGAACGGAAAGCCGATCATCGGCGGTCTTTGCATCGGTCTGGGAGCAATCTACGGGTGGCGGGCCTGGCAGTCTCAGGTGAACACCCGGGCGGGTGAGGCCTCAACGGAGTACGAAGAGTTGTTAACCCACGTTGCCGAGCATCGGTCCGAATCCGCCAGCCGTACCGCGCACAGGCTTGTCGAGAGCCACCAGGACAGCCAGTACGCGGCGTTTGCCGCGCTCATGCTAGCCCGCTTAGCGGTCGAGGCCGGTGATGTCGCCAAGGCGAGGGACCATCTGCAGTGGGTGTTGGATCACGCCGGGAAGACGGAGTTGGAGCGAATAGCCCGTCTGCGCTTAGCGCGCCTTTACCTCGAGGAAGGAAAAGGCGCTCAAGCGGCAAGCGTGTTGGAAGGGCGGGGCGGGGCAGCCGACTCGGTCCTCCACAAGGAGACCGAGGGCGATGTCCTTCTTGCTCAGGGCAAGATTGAAGCGGCGCGCAAGGCTTATCAAGAGGCGCTGGCGGCCGCCGGCGCCGCAGATTCGGATCCGTCGTTCGTGCAAATGAAGCTCGATGAGATTGGTGAGGCCGAGGCGTCGCGGCCTTAAGAGCTTGTGAAAAAATCGTCAGCGAGCGCAGTAGATTTTTTCACAAACTCTAAGCGCTGGCTGGTGGCCGGCGTCATCGCCGTCCAGTTGCATGGGTGCGGACTCGGGACCTATGTTTCCGACTTCATGGCCGGCGAGGAGAATACCACGCCCCCCGCGCCCTTGACCGAATTCGAGCCGACTACCGAGGTCGAGGAACTCTGGTCGGTCGATATCGGAGCAGGGACCGACGAGCACTATCTTAAGCTTGCCCCCGCGCTCGCGGGGGAGACGGTCTTCATTGCCGATCGCGACGGCGAGGTCTATGCGGTCGATATCAAGAGCGGGGATACCCTGTGGGAGCGGGATACCGGCGCGTCCGTATCGGGGGGGCCGGGGATCGCCGAGGAGATGGTCTTGCTCGGGACCCAGGACGGTGAGGTGCTGGCCTTATCGCAGTCGGACGGGGCGCTCCGTTGGACCGCTTCGGTGTCGAGCGAAGTGTTATCTCCCCCATCCGGGGAAGAAGGTATCGTTGTCGCTCGCACCGTGGACGGCAAGCTATTCGGCATCGACGCAGCCAACGGGAAGCGGCTATGGACCTACGACCGGCAAGTGCCGGTCCTGACGCTACGCGGGACCAGCGCCCCAATAGTTGTGACGGGGCTCTGCATCGCCGGCTTCGACAGCGGCGCGCTGGTCGCCCTCGAGCTCGCCACCGGTAAGGCCGCCTGGGAGATACAGATCGCCCAGCCGCGAGGCCGATCCGACCTCGAACGCATGGTCGATGTGGATGCCGATCTGCTGGTTTTCCGCGATACGCTCTACGTGGCCAGCTACCGCGGACGGGTGGCCGCGGTATCGATCGAGAGCGGCCGCGTCGAGTGGGACCAGGAGCATTCTTCGTATGCCGGAATGGGGGTGGATGCCGATAAGCTCTACCTCGCCGATGATGAGAGCATCGTGTGGGCGCTCGATCGCTTTTCCGGTAGCTCCGCATGGCGGCAAAAAAAATTGCGCGGCCGCGCGGCGACGGCGCCGGCTAGCGCCGGGGACTTTGTCGTGGTCGGCGATTTGGAAGGATACCTGCACTGGATGCGGAGCGACAATGGCAGGCTCGCCGCCAGGGTACAAGTCGACGATGCGGCGATCATCGTCCCCCCGTTGATAGTCAACGCCACTGTCATTGCGTATAGTTCCTCCGGCACCTTGAGCGCCTATCGCGCCGGGTCCGAGTAGATGAGACCGGTCATTGCCATCATGGGCCGTCACAACGTGGGCAAATCCACGTTGTTCAACCGCCTCACGCGCAGCCGCGACGCACTGGTCGCGGATGCCCCCGGGCTGACGCGCGATCGCATCTACGGGGCCGCGAGCCACCGAGGCCGCGCCTACCTGGCGGTCGATACGGGCGGTCTTAGCGACGATCCGTGCGGGCTCGGGGGGCTCGTCACCGAGCAAGCATTGCGCGCCGCGCAAGAGGCCGATCTGGTGTTGTTCGTGGTCGATGCCCGGGAAGGACTGACCGGCCGCGACCAGTCGATCGCGATCCGCTTACGATCGCTCGGACGGCCGATCCAGGTCGTGGTCAATAAAGCCGAGGCCATCGAGGATGACAGCGCCATCGCGGAGTTTCATAGCTTGGGCCTCGGGCAGCCGGTCGCGGTATCGAGCGCCCACGGCCAAGGGATGGACACACTGCTCGATCTGGCCTTCGAGGCCTTGCCGCGGATGGAGACGTCCGCCGATGAGGACGGTCCGCATCTGCCAGGGGTTAAGATCGCCGTGGTAGGCCGGCCCAACGCGGGTAAATCGACGCTGGTCAACCGCATCCTCGGCGAGAAACGGGTGCTGGTCTACGACCAACCGGGCACGACCCGCGACAGCGTCTTCGTCCCTTTCCGGCGCCACCAAAAAGACTACGTGCTCATCGACACCGCAGGGATCCGCCGCCGCGCCCGGGTCTCGGAGGCGATTGAGCAGTTCAGCGTCATCAAGACGCTGCGGGCTATCGAACGCGCGCATGTCGTCGTTTTGGTCATCGACGCCACGGAGTCGGTCACCGAGCAAGACGCCGCGCTGCTCGGCATGATCGCCGAGAGCGGCCGCGGTCTCGTGATCGCGATCAATAAATGGGACGGGCTTGGCCCCGACCGACGCGCGCACGTTCAAAAGGAAGCCGATCGCCGTTTGCGGTTTCTCGATTATGCAGCGATCCACACTATCTCGGCGCGGCACGGGAGCGGCGTCGGCAATCTGTTCGCCTCGATCGACCTCGCTTACGCCTCGGCGTTCATCGATGTGCCTCCGGCCACGTTGACGCGCATCGTCGAACAAGCCGTCGCGCTCAATCCGCCGCCATTAATCCAGGGGCGGCGCATCAAGTTGCGCTACGCACACTTGGGCGGTCACAACCCGCCCCGGGTCCTTATCCACGGCAATCGCGGCGAGCATGTGCCCTCGTCTTACCGCCGTTATCTGGAGCGTTCGATTCGCGAGGCGCTAGGGCTTCAAGGCACACCGCTTTGTATCGAGTTTCGCCAAGGCGATAACCCGTTTAAAGGCAGGCACAATCCGCTCACGCGCCGCCAAGCGCTCAAGCGCAAACGATTGCTCCGCCACGTCCGGTCGCACCGATCGCATGCATGATGGCCTCACTGAGCGCGCCCGCGCGATCCGGATGGTGATCACCGACTGCGACGGCGTCCTCACCGATAGCGGCGTTTATTATGGCGCAGAGGGCGAGATCCTGAAGCGCTTCAGCATCCGCGACGGCATGGGTGTCGAACGCCTGCGAGCGCTGGCCGGCATCGTCACGGGGATTGTTACGGGCGAGCAGTCGCCTTCCGTAATGCGCCGCGCCGAAAAGCTGGGTATCGAGGAGTGTCACCTCGGAATCGCGGACAAGGCCGCGGCCCTGCAGTCCATTGCGTGCCGCCGCACTCTGCCGCTCGCGGCAATCGCTTATATCGGCGATGACTTCAACGATCTCGGGGCCATGTCGCTGGCCGGCTTATGCGCCTGCCCGACAGATGCTCTGCCCGAAGTCAAAAACCGTGCGGATTTTATTTGCACCCAAGCGGGCGGTCACGGGGCCTTTCGGGAATTCGCCGAGTTGATTCTCGCCGCGCAGATCAAACTTTAGCGGCGCCGTTCTTATCGAACACGTAAATCCAGTCGCGGCCCGCGCAAACCTCCGCGGTATGCCGAAGGTAGGGCCGATAGGGTGCGAAAAGCGCTTCCAGGCTCGTCGCGTTGAAGCGGAAGCTTCCATCGTTGATCCCATCGACGCAGGTGCCCCACGAGCAGATGGCCTTCGGCAATGCATATTTCGATTGACTGAAGCTCTTCACCGACTCCGAAACGATTAAGCGCTCGGCGGCCGCCGCAAATAAACTCCCGACCACTTCTTCCACTTTCGGATAGAACTGAAACAAGCTTACCTGGCAGATCACGATCTGCGATACCGGGAGCGGCTCCGCCATCAAATTGAAGCGCCGGAGGTTCCGGCCCCGGCGGCTACCCGCTTTGATGAAGGCCGTGCTTTCATCGAGGCCGCGATAACTTACGGAGGCCGGTAGAAAGGTGCTCAGCGATCCGTCACCGCAGCAGACATCGAGCACCTCCGCGTCCCGCGGGACCCAGCGCGCCACCTCCTCGAAGCGCTCGCGCCGATGGACGTGGTACACCATGGTCATCAAGCCGTGGTAGAGAAGGCTGCTCTTATAGAGGAAAGTCATGGCAGTGCTCGATTGTTGTCGTTTGGCCGTCATACTACCGTGCTCGGCGCGCAACGACAAATCCTTCTAGCGCCCAAGTGCAGGAATCGCCGCGAGTACGAGACGGTAGCGAGGCACTACCCGTTGCGTATTGCCACGGAAATTCCTATCCTTCGACCTAACCGGCAGGGGCGCCGATGCGGGTTCGAGGAGAATGAGTGTAGATCCTCGATGAGACCGCCGCTCGCCGCCGTGTACTTTTTGTCCATAGCCTTAGCGAAGGAAACCTTAATGATCCGTATCGCCCGATCCCTCACTCCCCTCATGCTGTGGCTGTTCGTCATGGCTGCCCATGCCGAGCAGCCACCAGCCGCCCAACCCGAAGCGGCGGAAAAAACTTCACCCTCTTCCTGTATACCTATGAAGGCTAAACCTAGGGTCAAGCTCCATACCAACCACGGCCTCATCGTCATTGCGCTCGATCCGGAGAAAGCGCCGATATCCACTGAGAATTTCCTCGGATACGTCGCAAGCGGCCACTACAACGGTACCATCTTTCACCGCGTCATCAGCAACTTTATGATCCAGGGCGGGGGCTTCACCGAAGACATGTCGCAAAAGCCGGCCAGGGCGCCGATCCAGAACGAGGCCAAGAACGGTCTCAAGAACGATCCATACACCCTCGCCATGGCCCGCACCTCCGATCCGCACTCCGCTTCGTCGCAGTTCTTCATCAATGTCGGGAACAACGCCTTCCTCAACTATCCAGGGCAGGACGGCTGGGGTTACGCAGTCTTCGGCAAGGTGATCGAGGGCATGGATGTGGTGGATAAGATCAAGACGGTGCCGACCGGCGACAATGCGGGCCATCAAAACGTGCCGACCAATCCGGTCATCATCGAAAAGGCCGAGTGCGCGTGATGCGGAGCGGCGGATGGCCCACACGCCCTCGCTCGCTACGACTTAGATGTAGATACCGTCTTTGTTGTCAAGGGTATTTAAACGGATTGTGGTTGGTAAGGTCGTTGATGTTTTAGCACTCCAAAGCAGATATGGACGAGCTTACG
>JBOIDH010000016.1:0-13139 GCA_050740495.1 Gammaproteobacteria bacterium
AGTCGTGCTACCACGGTGGCCTCATCGGCATCGCCGGGCATGGCGGCCAGCACCTCTTGTTCTAAATTTTCGGGCAAGAGCTTCAAGTCGCGCTTTAGCATAAGTACGATCAGTTCACCGTAGCGCTTCTCCGCAAGGAAACGATTGAAGTCACCGGACGTTGCCAGCGCGGTGATCTTGCGGGCGGATCCGCGGCTACACGCGCGATCCTTGCCAATCGAGGCCGCTCGAAGCGATCCTGGCTCCACAGCCAGCGAGTGTCGGACGGCCAGTGCGATGTCGTACATAACGCCCAGGGCGGAGACGGGGATCACTACCGAAAGCTCATGGAGCGTCTTGCTCAAAAGGCGTTGTTAAGGCGAGGAGGGGCGCGGTAAAGCTGCCAGGCGGGCGCGCGGGCGAGAATTGGACCGCCGCTCAAGCGGGAAGGTGGAATCCATGTAAGGCGATCGTGGGGTCGTTTTTGTGATCTTATCAGGATACCCTCCGATTTCTAAAATACCGGTTCTGTATGAACACCGGGCAATTGCGACGCGACTCTCCAACAGTCTATTTTTTTCGCAGCACCATCAGCCGGCCCTCGCGGTCCATGTCGACCCGGCTTAAGAACGACATACCGAGCAAGGTTTCGGTGGGAAAGTCGCCGTCGATGACCGTGGCGGGAACGTCCATAAGCTCAATGTCCCCGACCCGAACTTTCTTGAGCGTAACTCCGAAGGATTTTACGATTCCCGAAGCCGTCGAGCTGGCGCCTTCGGTTCCGATCAGCCTATAGTCGATGCCAAGACGCCGGGCAAGGTGTTTGTTCATCGCTACCTGCGTGGCGCCGGTGTCGACCATGAAACTCACCGCGTATCCATTAATAGCGCCGCCTACGTTATACATTCCCATGGGATTAGGCGAAATTCGCACCGCGGCGCCGGCCGTTGCGGCTGCGAATTGACTACCGATACGGTTGCCGAGAGCGTAAGTGCCGCGTTTTCCCTCGACCTCGATCACGGCTTCTTTACTATTGGCGGATATGAGGGTAATACCCTCGGGAGCCTGGTGTCCCGCGGCAAGTAGACGCTGTTTGCCGTTGATGTCTAGGATGGCCTTATCTTTAAATAGACCGACAACCATGAACTTCGGGGCCGCGAAACCCAACCCTGGGAAAAGAAGGAGAAGTAAAATTAAACACGAAATCCTATTGTCACGCATAACGCATCCCTGAGTCCTTCGGAAATCGGTCTTGGTATCGGCGCGTTTACGCTACCGGTTTACTTATGCTTGTCGTGGGAAGTTGAAAGGATACAGGAAAATACTAGTTAACATAATATACATTATGCGCATGACGCCGAATCTATACCGCCAAATAGATGCATCCCTTTGGCGGGACGAATTCCCGCTCGCGAAAAATACCATTTATTTAAACCACGCCGGTGTTTCGCCCTGGCCCCGGCGTGCCGCCGAAGCGGTAACAGCATTCGCGGAAGACAATGTCCGCCATGGCGCCTCGAACTATAGTCATTGGCTAGAGACGGAACGGCGATTGAGAGAGCAGCTACGGCAGCTCATTAACGCCCCGGGCAGCGATGATATCGCGTTGTTGAAAAACACCTCCGAGGGCCTCTCCTTTGTCGCCAACGGGATCGCGTGGAGCGCCGGTGACAACATCGTGATATCAGCCGAGGAGTTTCCGAGCAATCGTATTCCGTGGGAAGCGCTGCAACCCCGCGGTGTGGCCGTGCGTCAGATCGAGATGTTGAATGTCCACCCCTGTCCGGAACAGCCGTTGCTCGATGCATGCGACGGGCGTACGCGGCTGCTTGCGATCAGCTCCGTGCAATACGCGAGCGGTTTTCGGGTTGATCTCGATTTGATTGGGGCCCACTGCCGAAAACATGGAATATTACTTTGCGTTGACGCGATTCAAACGCTCGGCGCGTTGAATTTCGACGTGAGCGCCTGCCACGCGGATTTTGTCGTCGCCGACGCCCACAAATGGATGCTCGGCCCGGAGGGCATCGCCCTTTTTTATGTCAATCCGGCCATCCGCGACGAAATCACGCTCAGCGAGTTCGGCTGGCACATGACACAGGATCCGGGAGCATTCGACCGCAAAGACTGGCGCCCCGCGGATTCGGCGCGGCGGTTTGAATGCGGCAGCCCGAACCTGCTTGGAGTGCATGCCTTGTCGGCCAGCTTGTCGTTGCTGCACGAGATCGGCATGGCCGCTATCTCTAGAATAGTGTTGAATAATACCAGTTATATTACTGATCTTATTGAACTCCATCCTGATTTAGAGCTGTGCTCCCCGGCACAGCCGGCGCACCAGTCTGGTATCGTGAGCTTCCGTCACCGCCGTCATCCGAGCGAAACCGTTTATCGAAAACTTTGCGCGGCGGGTGTCGTTTGCGCGATTCGCGGTGGCGCGATTCGATTCTCACCTCACTTTTATACTCCGCGCAATCAACTTGACCGCGCCCTTGAGCTGGTCACGGATCGCTAATGAGCCGCGCTTGATTTTCAAACGAGCTAGATCAAACTTTGTGCGGTGGAACTAACTCCGCGTCACGACGACCTAGTAATGAGGCCACCATTGCTACTACCATTGAGATAAACGCGTAGACGAACCGGGTACTCAATTTAAGGCACGCGCTTTTCAGATTCTTCGGAGAACATATGACCACGGACCCGCGAGGACAATTTCTCGAATCGCTGACGGCTTTCACACAAGAGCACCGGGCGAAACATTGGGAAGGCGATTTCAGAGAGTTTTTACAGGACATTTTACCGCAACAGCCTGAGCGCTTTACGCGCAACAGTCACCAGTACCTTTGGAGCATGCTGCGCCGTACCGGGATCAAGGAACGCGAGAACGGCAACGACGCGCGGCCGTACGGTCTATTCACGGATGAGCTTTTCGGCATTACGGATGCGCTCGAACGCATAGCCGATTACTTCAAAGCCGCGAGTGCAGGCTCGGAGGTCGGGCGCCGTTTGCTACTGCTCTTAGGACCGCCGTCGGGTGGCAAGTCCACGATGGTGATCCTGTTGAAACGCGGCCTGGAAGAATATGGTCATACCGATGCCGGAGCGCTCTACGCCATCAAGGGATGTCCGGTCAATCAGAGCCCTCTTCATCTTATCCCGCACACGCTTCGAGGCAACTTCCGGGAGACCTATGGGGTAGAGATCACGGGTGAGCTCTGTCCGTTCTGCCGGGTTCGCCTCGCGGACGAGTTTGCCGGCGATTTCATGCGTTTCCCGGTCCAGCGTATCTTCATCTCGGAAGCCGGCCGAACCGGGATCGGGACCTATGCGCCCCATGATCCCACGACCGCGGATATCGCCGATTTGGTGGGCTCCGTCGACCTATCGAAGGTCAGTAGATTCGGCGACGAAGGTGATCCGCGCGCCTGGTCCTGGTCGGGCGCCGTCTATGCCGCCAGCCGCGGGATCTTGGAGATGATTGAGATTCTTAAAGTAAAGCGGGAATTTCTCTATCTGCTACTGACACTGACGCAAGAGAAGAACGTCAAGGTGTCCCGTTTCCCGTTGATTTACCTCGATGAGACCATTCTGGCGCACACCAACCTCGCGGAGTTTCAAAAATTCCTGCAGGAACGGGAGAATGAAGCCTTGTTGGATCGCATGGTCATCGTCAAGGTGCCGTATACCGTGTCGTACCAAGATGAAAGCCGAATCTATACGAAGCTAATCTCTTCGACGCCCACCTTCCGGGAGGTGCATCTCGACCCCCATGCCCTGGATAGCGCCGCTATTTTTGCGGTCTTGACGCGTTTACATAAATCCGAGCGCGAGGGTTTGGATCTCAGCAAGAAAGCGCGCCTCTACACCGGAGAACAGGTGGAAGGGGTGAGCCTGGCCGAAGTGGGCCGCATCCGCGCCGAGACGCCGGAAGAAGGCATGTCGGGCGTCAGTCCACGATTCGTGATCAACGCCCTCTCGAAAGCGATCACGAAAAGCGAGGCGCGCAGCCTGACCAGCATGGAAGTCCTGCTCGCATTGAAAGACGCGATCGAATCCGATGCCCGCATGGACGCCAAGCAGAAACGCCAGTGGTTGGATTTTTTAGTAGTTGCGCGCAAGGATTTTTACAACCGCTGGGTCAAGGAAGACGTGCACAAAGCGTTGTTTGCCTCCTTCGAGCACGAAGCGCAATCCTTGCTGGAGAAGTACCTCGATGAGGTGGAGGCGACGCTCGATCACCGTGAAATCACCGATCCGATCACGGGTGAAGGCAGATCGCCCGATGAAAGGTTCCAGCGTGCCGTGGAAGAGAAGATTAATATCTCGGAATCCGGCAAGCTGTCCTTTCGTCAGGAGGTGGTGCGTAAGGCGATGGTCGCCTATAAGCAAGGCGAAAAGTTCACGCTCGACAGTCACGCGCGGCTTCACGAAGCGATCGAGCAGTATCTATTCGAGGAACGCCGCGACGTGCTCCGGCTTGTCGCCTCGACCACCCGTCCGGACGAAGATGCGAAGCAAAAGATATCGGCCGTGCAACAACGCTTAGTCGACGAATACGGCTATGATGAGCACAGCGCTAAGGAAGCGTTGAATTACGTAACCACCTTGTTGTCTCAGGAATGAATGCGGAATTAGCGGCAAGGATTACACTACCAATGAACAAGAATCAGCACCGCGATCGAATCCCGCAATCCGAGGACACGGAGTGGTACGATTTGTTTTCACGCGGCGCCCGCGACTGGCTGCGGCACAACGAAAAGATCCGCGACAGCGTCAAGCAACGCCTGCCTGAGCTGATTGCCGGTTCCGATGTGATCTCCCGTCCCGATAACCGTACGCTACGAGTGCCCGTAAAGCTTTTAGAGCATTACCGCTTCCGCCTGAAGGACTCGGATCAAAGAGACGGCGTTGGGCAAGGGCAACCGGGTAAAGTGAAGGCCGGAGACATCTTGCGGCCGGCGCGTGGACTCTTCGACAGCGCCGACAGGCAAGCGGGGAACGAAGCGGGCGGCGTACAGTTGCTGCTTGAATTCAAGGTTGACGATATCGTCGATTGGCTCTGGGAGGAGCTTGAACTTCCGAACCTTGAACCGCGGCCCGGGGAAACGCTGGTCGATGAGCAACTCGTGCGCGAAGGCTGGGATCGGCGCGGCGCCCGCTCGCGTCTGGACAGGCGGCGCACCTTGAAAGAAGCGATAAAACGCCGCTCGGTCCAAGATGATGCGCCCGATTTCACCAATGAGGATCTGCGTTTTCGGCAACTCGCGAAACGCCAGAGGCCGGCAATGAATGCCGTTGTCTTTTTTCTATTGGACGCCTCCTCAAGTATGGAGGAGGCCGACCGCAAGCTCGCCAAGGCTTTCTTCTTCTGGGTTCTGCAGGGTCTGAGGCGCCAATATTTGAATATAAGTACAGTATTTATCGCCCACACCGCGACCGCATGGGAGTTCTCCGAGGAGGAGTTCTTCAAAGTCACTGCCCAGGGCGGGACCCAGGCCTCGAGCGGTTTCGCTTTGGCGCTAGAAATACTGGAGAAGCGATTCCACCCGAGCCGTTATAACACGTATCTGTTCTATGCCTCTGACGGTGATAATTTTATCGAGGATCGCGAGCCATCGGAGGCGGCCTTGGAGAAAGTAGCCGCGGCCGGAAATTTCGTCGGCTATGTCGAGATCGCGCAAACCTTGTCGGACGCTCTCGACACCCAGATGAGCGCCTTATTTCAGAGTTTGCTAAACCGGGGGCTACGCGTCGGGAGCTATGCGATTGGGGGGCAGGAAGATATCTGGCCCGGCATAAAAAAATTCTTCAACCACCAAGCACAGCACGGCGCTCCCTAGCAACAGCAACATGAAGCGCAATCCCTACTGCGGTCCATTGGAGCAACTCGCGCACGATCAGGGGCTTGATTTTTATCCCGTAGATTTTGAGGTGGTACCCCCGAGCTTCATGATGGAGGTCGCTGTCTATGGATTTCCCGTGCGCATGCCGCACTGGTCCTTCGGGGTGCGGTACATCTACCAGTTGGTTCAGCATCGCATGGGACATTCAAAGATTTTCGAGGTGGTCTTCCCGGGAAATCCGGGGCGCGCCTACCTTGCGAACACCAATACGATTCAGGAAAACGCTTTGGTGATCGCGCACGTGCTGGGACACGCGGATTTTTCAAAAAACAATATTCTGTTTCAGCGTGCGCAAGAGCAAGCCGGCTATCATGTGGTCGAGCAAGCCGCGGCGCACGCGCTTTATATCGAAAACGCTGCTTCGGCCCATGGCCAAAAGCGGGTGGAAATGGTGCTCGATGCGGCGCTCGCACTGGAACAGCATATCGACGACAATCAAACCTTGTCGCGGCCGCCGTATCCGGTGCATGCCGCCGTCGAGGATCCGCCTCCCGCCGAGGGATTTCGAAAGCGATTCACCTCGCTACCGGGTGAGGCCCTACGGAAGGTCAGCGGCCACGAGCATGTGCATGCTCCCGTTCCCCCTCATCCCGAGTATGACCTACTGTGGTTTATCGCGCACTATGCCCCGGAGATGGAGGACTGGGAACGCGATATTTTTCTCGCCGTGCGCGAGGAATCGTACTATTTCTACCCGGTATTTTCCTGTCAGATCATGAACGAAGGATGGGCGTCCTATTGGCATGCGCGTCTGCTCAGGGAAGCGCGTTTTCTGCCGAACGACCATTACCTAGACGCGCTCCGGGCCCATTCCGACGTCGTTCGTCCCTTCGCCGGAGAACACGAGATCGCACTGCAGATCAATCCCTATCATCTCGGGTTCGTTCTGTGGGATCGCCTGGTCGAGGACCGCGGGTTGGATAAAACCCGCAGGATCATGCGGGAAGAAGATGACTTTAGCTTCGTGCATAATCATCTTAGCGAGGAGCTGGCGGCGGAGCTAGGACTGTTCAGTTATAGCGCCAAACGCTGCGGCGAGATCAAAGTCAATGATGCGGATATCAACGCCATCCGCGAACGGATCTTGTCCCCGCGTTATCATTTCGGCGCGCCGCGGATCGGAGTGACGCAGTTACGGACCGACGGCACCTTGGATCTCAAGCACGACGCCATCGCGGACGGACGCGGACTCGATACCGAATACGCCCGCAAGGTGCTCGAATACGTCCACTGTGTTTGGCGCCGGCCTGTCGAGATGCACACGCTCGATGAGCGTAACAGGGAAACCGTCATCAAGGTTGGAATCAAGAGTCACTAAACAGACACCCCGCGGTTTTGCCGCGGGGACCATCCGCCCCTCCTCCAGCGCGAGCCGGGCTAACGTGCAAAATGCGACCGGGAAATTTCCGCACCACGCTCTTGGTGGGCACACAAAAGGGTTTGTTTTGTATTCGCTCCGATCATCGCCGGGAAAAGTGGGAAATGGATGGGCCCCACATCGTCGGCTACGAGATCACGCATGCCTGGCTGCATCCGAGAGCCCCGCGTCTCGGGTATGCGGCGGCAAACCATCCTGTCTGGGGTGCCCATGTCTATCGTAGCACGGACGGCGGTCGCCGTTGGTACCCGTTGCCGGCCGTTCCTTGCCATAGCCCGGGTGAATACCGTTCAAGCCTCGATGCGGTTTGGTTTGTCGCGGCCGCTGATCGAGAAGATCCCGGGCGCCTGTATGCCGGGATCGATCCGCCCGGGCTATTTTCAAGCACCGATGGCGGTGAAAGCTGGGCCCCGCTTATGGGGCTCAACCGGCACCCGACGCGTCACACCTGGGAACCGGCCCGCGGCGGCTTCGCGGTCCACTCCATTTATAGCGATCCGAGTGAATCGAATTGCGTCTATGCCGCGGTCTCCGCCGGCGGCGCGTTTCGATCCGATGACAAGGGGATCACATGGATCCCGATCAACCGCGGCGTACGCGCGGAGAACATCCCACGCCCGCATCCGGAGACCGGCCATAACATTCACCGTTTGGTCGTGCACCCTACCCTACCCGGCCGCCTCTACCGCCAATGCTATAACGGCACCTATCGGAGCGATGATCGCGGCGCGACCTGGGTTGAAATAACCGCGGGTCTACCGAGCGATTTTGGCTATGCCATCGCGGCCGCTCCGGAGCATCCCGACGTGGTCTATGTGATCCCCGAGGACAATCACCATGTCCGTACCACGCCTGGCGCCAATCTGCGCGTCTATCGCAGCCGCGATGCCGGCACCAGTTGGCAGGCCCTGACAAACGGCTTACCCCAGGAACATGTTTATGTCACCGTGCTGCGAGAAGCCTTGACCACCGATGGTCTTGATCCCGGTGGGGTTTATTTCGGGACTTCCAGCGGACATCTGTTCGCGAGCCGCGATGCGGGCGATCACTGGACCCTGATCACGAGCTATTTGCCACGCATCCTCTCCGTCCAGGTAAGCATCCATGCATAGATCGACGGGCGTTCGCATCTCGCTGGTCGATGCCCTCGCCATTCAAGGTGGCATCGTTTGTTTTGTGGGGGCCGGCGGAAAAAAAAGCACGCTCTACCGGCTTGCGGCGGCGTACCCGGGCCGGATCGCCGTGACCGCCACGGTGCACATTCCGCCGTTTCCGGAGGCTTTGAACGCCCATAGGATCGTCGCCGAATACGGCACGCTCCTCGAGGCAGTGAGGCATGCGGGAATGCATCGTACCGTGGCGCTCGCGCAACCCTCCATCAAGCCCGGGCGTCTACGCGGGCTGGCGCCGAGTGAGGTGCGGCACATTCATGAAGCGGGCGCCTTCCACGTGACCCTGGTTAAAGCCGACGGTGCGCGTTCCAGGTTGATCAAAGCCCCGGCGCCCGATGAGCCGCAACTTCCCGAGTACGTCTCCACGGTGGTGCCGATAGTTTCCGCCCGCGCCATCGGTGAACGGCTTAGCGACTCCATCGCGCATCGCCCTGATCGCATCAGCGCGGTGACCGGAGTCGAATCCGGCGAGACCATTACCCCGGAGCATGTGGCGCGCCTCCTCACCGATGAGCAAGGCGCGCTTAAAGGGATCGGCAAGGCCACGGTCGTCCCCCTCATCAATATGGTTGACGAACCCGAGCAAGAAGCGCTCGCCCGCCAAGTCGCCAAATGGGCCCTGGCGCTGACGCGGCGCTTTGATCGCGTCGTGCTTGCATCCATGCTTAGAGACGCTCCGATCGTCGATGTGATCACACGCTAGTACGATTCCACGGCCTGCCGGGAGGTTTCCGGGCGAGGCTCTTATCCGCCTGCGCGCTCAAGCAATCTACCAGCCGTCATTACGGCGGCGCCGTTTCGTCAGGTGGGGCGCCAGCAATCCCAGTACGATACCCGCCGCAAGCACCACCGCACCGATCTGAAACCATTTGATCTGATTTTGTTGATCCTTGCCAGCCAGTTCGTTTTGGAGCCGCATGACCTCGCTGCTCCGTAACTTGGCCTCGTGATCGAGGGTTTGATTCTGGTGTTTCAACTGGGTCAATTCCGATTGATAAGCCGCGAGCTTCGATCCGGAGCCCTTAAACTGTTCCTTGAGTTGTTCCAGCTCGCCTTCCACGCTTGCCAAACGCTCGCGCCGGCTGATCTCAGTGCTGACTAATCGTTTTTCCAGCCAGCCCGATTTTCCCTCCCCATCCACGATCTTTACGTAGCCCGTCATCTCGTTCCGATCGACTAAGGTCACGCGCGATCCGGCGGGTACGGTTCCAATAACCTTAAACTGATTACTGGGCCCACGGTGCAGATAAACACCCACATCGTCGCTGATATAGACAGTCTGCGCTCCCGCCGCGATGGCGCTCGACAGCACACAAGCAAAACCTACGAGTGCTTTGTACACAACGATTCCCCTCAATTCTGGCGAGATTCGATAGACGTTCGAAGCCGTGATGATAATTATAGGTAGCAACACGGTACTGTGAAAAATGCCGGGGTGCAACGGTGCGCGATGTGATCGGTGCCGCCCTACCCTTTCGGTAAGCTTGACCCGCGGCTATGAGTTCAAGGCTTCTGCTCGAAGGTGGCTTGATCGTGCCGACGAAACAAGGCGGTCACTGGTTTCCTATGCCCTTGCGCTCGATGGTTTGTCCTTCAATGGTGTTGCGGACGACGCTCCTGACCTGGGCCGCCCTCCATATACGGATGGCCCTTCAGGTGGTCTACTGGATAACGCCGCAGGCTATGCGCGCACCTCCGCCGCCGCCCTTCTCCGGTAGATCGGAATAGGTATCCGATCCCGCGTGGATAATCACTGCCCGCCCCTTGAGATCGCTCATCTTCAGCCGCGGGGCGGTGAGCGCGCCGATTGCCCGCCCCGCCTCGTCCACGCTTAGGATAGGTAAGTCGCCTAAATGACCCGCGCCTTGCGGACCCTCATGACGGCCGCTCTTGGCCGGGTCGTAATGATTTCCGGCCGACCACCCGGGCTGGATGGCGCCGTCTTTCTCGCCCGAATCACAGCTCGGATTTTCATGGAGATGGAAGCCATGAGCCCCGGGGGGCAACCCGCCAAGCTCGTGTTGTATCAAGAGCCCCTCCAATCGCTCCGAAAACGTCAGGTACCCGACGACGGTCCCCACACCGCGGTCGTCGATTTTGTGTAGGTCGACAATCAACATCTCCGCCCGAAGAAGTTGGCTCGCCAAGAGAGTAAGTAGGCCAAAATAAATGCGCATTTTCATCGTCTCCCGCCTTATTTTGTGATCGGATTCCGAATCGGTCTATTATAAACAGGTAATAGACAGGCTCGCTGCGTGGACCGGCCGTGTGCACGTTTTAGCACTGGGCGGGCGCGCCGATCAGAGCATAGCGTCCCTCATGCTTCGATCTCTCCCTTGTCTCGAAGCCATCCCCATCTCTTTACGCTTCCCACAATATAGGCGCAACCGGTGGCGAAGGACACGAGGGAGTAGAGGAGGACGCGAAACGGGAGTGAGTCAGGATCTCGAAGAAGTTGCAGCGCCTGTTCGATGGCGCTTAACCCGCGGAATGCATACATACCGCCGATCGCGAATAGGGCAACGGTAAGCAAGGGCAAGCGGCGGATTATGCCAGCTCCCGCGAGCGCATAGCTACCGAAGAGAGCATGCACGGCAGCCAACGAAAGGGTCTGGATCGCCGGGGAAGAGGAACCGCTCTCGGCGAGCCGGGCGAGTCGTTGGCCGCCGAAAAAGCTATATGCCGAGGGACCGATCAAGACAATGACAACATGAAGAATGGCGACGAAAAAACTCACGGCTGCCGCCATGAGGAGCCATGCGCGACCCGTGGGTTTCACGAGCTTTACCAGGATACCGAGTGTGGGAGCGCGCATGGGAACACCTTCACGCTAAGCATAGCACTTCAGGGATTAAATTTATTCCTCGCTGCTTAGCGCGCTCGGGATGCAACGTTATGCGCTCAGTTGGCGAGTGCGCGTGGCTCGTTGGGCTTGGCGGAGGCAAGCGTGCCATCCTCCTGGATGCGCTCCAGCCAGCGTTGCGCCTGCTTGCGAAATCGCTGGCTCTTGGTCGCCACTTGCAGCGCCGAGGCCGCGCGCTTCTTGTCGCCTTCGTGATAGCACGATATCCCAAACAGGAACTGGGCTTCATCGGGCTCTTTGAGCCCGCCTTTATCGAGCGCGGTCGCGAACGATTTCGCGGCGCCGGCCCAGTTCTCCAGGCTCATCTGCATCTGCGCGATACCGAGGTCGATGTTCCCGTGCCGGACCCGGGCCGCCGCTTCTTGCAACGCGCCGATGGTACGCTTGCGCTCGCGCGCCATCGCCCAACTGTTGCCGAGGAGTTCCAGGTTCTGTGCCGTGCGCGCGATGCGGCCGCGCTGGATCTCCTTGTCCAAGAGGCGCGCCGCGCTGTACGGGATGTTACGGTGCAGATAGAGCTGGGCGAGCCGGATCAGATCGCGCTCTTCGAGCATGTCCTGGGCGTACGCGAGTTTGAGGGTGGCGAGGGCCTCGCCGTCGCGCTTCGAGATGAGGTAGACATCGGTCAGATAACGCCAATACTCAGTCTTGCGCGGATGCTTAGCGATGAGGTTCTTCAATAGGGGAGCGGCGTCCGCGTAGCGCTTGCTCTCGAAATAGAGCGAGAGCATGAACAGATACCAATCCTCGTGCGGTTCCTTGACCTTCGCGATTGCCTGCTTCATGTGCGCGAGCGCGGCCTCGTACTGGCGGAGGTGATGGTGGCAGACTGCGCCTAGATAGTGCGCATCCGCCGAGGGCTTCTTCTCATCAGTCAGCCATGCCTGCAACGACGCGATCCCCTTGCGATAGTTCTCGATCTGGATGTAGGACTGCGCCAGGTTGTAGCGCAGCGCGTGGGTGACATCGCGCGGCAGGGCGCGCCGGGCGAGCGCCGCCTCATTCGCGTCGATCGCGTCCCCGTAGCGTTTCAGGCCGAGATAGGCATAGGCCATCGACTGCTCCGTCAGCGCTGTTTCATGTGCGTTCCCGGCCACCTTCGGCATGAGTGCTTTCAGGATCGAGAGCGCCTCGGCGTGCCGCCCCTTATCCATCGCCTCCCTGGCCTTCGTGAGCTGCTCGTAGGTCGATTGCGTGACCGTGTATTTCTGCTCGCCGCCTATCTCCTTTGCCTCACGCTCCTCGGCGTGAGTGGGAAGGCCCAGGACCGCTAGGATCAGCAGGGCCGTCCACGACCTCCTGCCGCGGCCTATGCCTCTAGGCGCCTCTTTGATTGGAGAGTTCATGGTTTTTCATCTTCCAATCTGAACCTGACGGTTTGCAAGGTCCGCCACTGGACAGGCTTGCCGTCGACGACCTTACTCTCGAACTTCCAGTGACGAATCACCGACAGCACGGTACGCTCGAAGAACCCGGGCGGCTGTGCATGGACGATCTTCGGCGCCCTGACCGAGCCGTCCTCGGCCACCAGGAACTCCACCTGAACGAGGCCCTCGATGCGCCGCCTCAAGGCATGCGGCGGATAGAGAGGCGGCATGCGCACCAGCGGCACGGCTTCGCGGAACTCCCCGATCCCCATACCGCCGGCCGCCATCTCGCCGATATAAGGCCCGCCGGTGACGTTCATCGGGATCTTCATCTGCGGGATGGGCGCGCTCAGCTCCTGGGTGATCGGCCGGTTCACCTTCGGGATCGGCATCTCAGGCGTGAGTGTCTGCTCGGGCTGCTGCGGCTCAGGCGGTTCGACCCGCTCCTTGACCTCGGGCGGCGGCGCCTCGCGCTTCAGG
>JBOIDH010000017.1:0-12889 GCA_050740495.1 Gammaproteobacteria bacterium
TTCGCCCGTGAGGAGCACGATGTTGTTGTAGCTCGTTGCGTTGATGTGCGAGTTGGAATTGAGATCGGCATTCTTATACACGGAGTTAGAGATTTTCAGTTCGATAGCTTCATCCTCGACGAATGTGCCAGTCGTGCGGGTGTCATGGGCCACGACGGCGCCTCCCGCCACGCCGCCCACGATGACGGGTCCGCAACCCGAGAGTATCCATAGCAGTGCCAAGCCGCAGCACGTTTCTTTTTTTATAGTGCTCCTACCCATCATGCCAGTTCTCCTGTCCGAGTAATTGCCTATCCACGAGATCGCACACGCAATGTATGAGCGTTATGTGGACTTCTTGGATCCTGGCCGTAGACCAAGCGGGCACGCGGATCTCGATGTCCCCCTCTTTGAGACGCTGCGCGGCCTTACCACCGTCGCGGCCGCTCAACAGGGCGACTCGCATGTCGCGATCATGCGCCGCGTCGATCGCATTCACAATATTCGGCGATTCACCACTGGTCGAAATCGCGAGCAAGATATCTCCCGATTGACCCAATGCGCGGATCTGTTTGGAAAACACCTCGGCAAATTGATAATCGTTGGCAATCGAGGTTATCGTGGAGGAATCGGTCGTGAGGGCGACCGCGGGTAATCCTGGCCGTTCCGCCTCGAATCGGTTGAGCATCTCCGCCGCGAAGTGCTGCGCATCGGCGGCTGACCCGCCGTTTCCGCAGGCCAATAATTTATTACCTTCGAGCAAAGCGCCGGCGACCAGACGGGCCGTACGTGCGACCAGAGGAGCCAGCAACCCCGCACATTTTTGCTTGAGATCGATACTCTCGCGGAATATTTCGATGACTCGTTCGGTGTAGTCCATGCTCTTACTCAGCGCCTTCATCCGGCAACGGACGCCTACCCTTATGGCCCTGTGCTAGGCTTGAAACGCGGCCTTAATCCACTCCGTACACGGCTTGGCGCCGGTGACGACGACAACATCGAACCGGCATGCCGCATGGCCCGTGCTCATCCGGTGCGTCTGTAGATAATGGCTAGCCGTCTTAAGAATGCGCGTCTGTTTCGTGTGATTGATCGTCTCGAGGGGAGAACCATAGTCGGTGCTGGCGCGGTAGCGTACTTCTATAAATACCAGCGTGTCATTATCTTTCATTACTATGTCGATTTCACCGGCCAGGCAGCGATAATTCCGTGTGAGCAGTCGCAACCCGCGCGCGCCCAAATAGCGGAGAGCGATGCTTTCGGCCCATGCCCCGCGCTCGCCAGTTTTCATGCCGGTTTATTCGCGCAGCAACGCAGGCACGCCGCTCAGGAATTGAGCCCACGCGAGCTGCCGACGAATACGTTTGTGTTCATCCATGCGCAGGATACCGGTGACACCCTCCAGGCGTGCCGAGGGATCGCTTTGAAGCGCTCCGATGCGAGTCATCAGGTGGTAGGCATCGACGCCGAAGGCATACAGCCGCGCATGGGTCTCAAATCTCTTAGGCCAATAATGCCTCGTGCTGGCGCTAAGTTCGCTGCGGTTAGGGTCGAGCACCCACGGCATGTCACCGAATATCACCCCATCGAGGGCGCTATCGGCTTCCGGGGTAGGCGCGGAGGAGTAGACGTGGGATGTCGCGTAGATCGGCAGGCGATCACGGCCTCGTGAGCTGATCCACGGAAGTATCAAACGGGCCTCACGGGGGGAAGCGGCCATGAAAATGAAGTCCGCTGAGGGGCTCGCTGCGTAGGCCTCGCCTAGCGGCGTCGGCGGCGCTGAAGGGCGAACGCTAGCGCGCATCAGCTCCGCAACCGCGGCTTTTATATTACTGGCATCACGGTGATAGGTTTGCTGGACCACGATCGCGCCGCCCAGATCTTGCCAGCGTTGCTTGAACGCCCGCAACAGCCGTTCGCCCCAGGGATTGGCGGGTGTTAAGACCAGTGCGCTTAAGCGCCCGTCCAACCAGGCGCGCTCGGCGATCTGCCCGGCCTCGTCCTCCGGCGGCAGGCCGAACTGATAGAAATAGCGAATATCAGCGCGGTGATCCAAGCCCTCGATCCGATTCAACGCCAGCGTCGGGACCGTTATCGCGTTGGATGCAACCAGTACCTTCAGCGCCTGTTTGTCCAAGGGACCGACGACAAATTCAGCACCCTCCTCTAGCGCGCGCCGATAGACCGCGGGGGCGTTGGCCGCATTGGTGTCATGGATCGATAGGGTGCGCCGCGCACTGTTCGCGCCATCGCTGTACCAGGCGGCGATAAAACCGTCTTTGATTGCGGCCGCGGCTTCGGCATACTGGCCGAACAGAGGCAGCAGCAGCGCGACGTGCACGGGATCAAGGTTCAGAAGGGCCCGCTGCTCCCGGACTCGCGGCAAGGCTTCTTGGCGCGCCGGGTGATGAGGGTATTGCTTCTCCCAAGTGGCGAGCAGTGCTTCGAACGAGGGGTCATTGTCTGATTTCGCGATAAGCGCGAGATCAATCCAGCCGCGTAGCAGTGGCGAGCCGAGGGATCGTTCTTGGGTGAGATCGGAATGCGTGACCTGATGGAGTGTGTCCCAAATAGCCAAGCGATTGGCGCGCTTAAGTTTTTCGTCGGCGAGATAGGGATCCAGCGCAACCTGCTCCCGCGCCGCCGGCAAAAATTCACCCTTGGCTTGATAGGCGTCGGCAAGAACCCGATGGTAGCGCGGGCGTAACGCATCTGGAACCCGATCGCCTTCGATACGCTTTAATGTGTACAGTGCTTCCTCGGCGTTGCGGCTCAGCAAAGACGTTTGCGCCGATAAGAGGGTGTGCCATACTTTCAAGTAGTGCTCGCGCGCCGGAACCTCGATCCCGTCCAAGACCTGGCGGGCCTCTCCCACGCGTCTCGCTTTCAAATACGTATCCGCCGCGCGCAGGCCGAACAGGTAGGATTCGGGCGCCGAGGAAATCCTCTGCAAGCGTTGAAACTCGGCGGCCGCCGCCTCTAGCTTTCCGGACTGCAACAAACGCATGGCCTGTTGGTCGGAGTAAGGCTTGACCTGCGGCCCGCGCGACGCAACGTGCGCACACCCTGCCGCCACTGCGAATAGCAGTAAAGCAAACCGGCGCCGGGTGTTGTTTAATAATAAGGGCATTCTCACGAACAGTATCGGAAGGGCTTGCGGCCGTGTCAATCGAGCAGGGTGTTCTTTACGTCGTAGCGACGCCCATCGGAAATCTTCAGGATCTCAGTCCGCGCGCGCGGCAAGTGCTCGGCGGCGTTGATGTGGTGTTCGCTGAAGATACTCGTGTGAGCGCGCGTCTATTAAACCATTTTGGGATCGCGACGCCGCTGTTACCGTTTCATCAGCATAATGAAAGACGTGTGTGCCCTGCCGTGGTGCGGCGTTTGGCGGCCGCACAGAGTGTTGCTCTGATTTGCGATGCCGGCACGCCCTTGATAAGCGATCCGGGCTATCATTTGGTGCAAGCGGTACGCGCCGCCGGTTACAAATTATGCTCGATTCCGGGGCCTTGCGCGATCGTCGCGAGTCTAGCGGTGGCCGGCCTACCCACGGATCGGTTTGTCTTTGAGGGATTCCTGCCCCCACGGCGGCCCGCGCGCCGGGATCGCTTGTCGGTACTACGCCATGAACAGAGGACCCTCGTGGTTTACGAAGTTCCGCACCGCGTGCGGGATTGTGTTGCCGACATGAATGAGCTTTTCGGGGCGGATCGTCGCGTGACGCTGGCGCGGGAGTTGACGAAAATTTACGAGGAAACGTTTGCCGGAACCTTGCGCGGCCTGTCCGAATGGTTACAAGAGAAGGAGCGTGTCCAGGGCGAGATCGTGATTGTAGTCGCGGGTGCGGCGGGGGATGCCCATGAACATGAGCGGTTGCGGCATTCGGTCGCGACCCTATTGAAATACTTGCCGGCGAGGCAAGCGGTAGCGGCCGCGACCGAGATTTCCGGCGCGAATAAGAATCGGATCTACCGGCTCATGCTAGAGATCGCATCTCACAGCGTTGCCGAGCGTGGGAAGCCGGAAGAAAGCGCGGGATCTTGCAACTCGGGCGAGATCCCAACAAACTAAGGTCGCAAGGAGTCAACCGGGTAGTCGCTGTGTCGATGCGATGCAGAGGAAAGTCCGGGCTCCAAGGGCAGGGTGCCAGGTAACGCCTGGGGAGTGCGAACTCACGGAAAGTGCCACAGAGAAAAGACCGCCAACCCCCGGCGGGCAGCCGGTAACGGTCCGGCCGGTCGGGGCGGCAAGGGTGAAAAGGTGCGGTAAGAGCGCACCGCGCCGGCTAACGTCGGCGGCAGGGTAAACCCCACCTGGAGCAAGACCAAATAGGGGAGCGAGCCCCCATGAGGGGTGCGACACGTGGCCCGCGCGGGCTCCCGGGTAGGTCGCTAGAGGTGCATGGTGACATGCATCCAAGATAAATGACTGCCCCGCTGAGGCCGTTTTGTGCCGCGGCGGACAGAACCCGGCTTACAGGTTGACTCCTGCTTTCTCAATCCCGTGTACCCAGGTTCCCGGAGTTGCCGATGTCTACGCAGCACCGATAATCTTAACTACCGACATTAAATATCTAAGCTAATCGCTGCATTCGGGAACATCTTTAGGCGCCGTGAAACTGGCCGTTCCGGCGTCGTTCCTCGAAAATATAAGTCCCTGTTCAAGAAGCGACTTTCAGACGCTGGTCGTGAATGTTTTCTTGACATCTCCCGGCTGGGTCCTTATAGTTTGTTTGTGGGGAAACGTGGGGAAATGTGGATCCTTATCCATGGGCAAGGTATCGTTTCAAGGGATCAATGCGCTCAGCCTCGATGCCAAGGGGCGTCTGGCGATTCCCAGCGGCTACCGGGAACAAATAGCGACCGCGTGTGGCAACGCGCTCGTACTTACCCTTAGCCCGTATGACCCCTGCCTGTGGCTATATCCCGTGATGGAATGGGAAGCCATCGACGTAAAATTACAGCAACTTTCTGATTTTGATAAGCAAAGCAGGCGCACGAAGCAAATGATGCGGGGTTATGCAAGCTCCTGTGTACTCGATGCACAGGGCAGGATCCGTATTCCAGAGTCGCTGCGGGAGTTCGCAAACCTCGTGAAATATACTACCTTTTTAGGTCAAGGTAATCGCTTCGAGCTTTGGGATGCCGATGCCTGGGTTGGACAGCGGGATGAATGGCGATCCGACATTGGGCGCGGTGTCGGAACGGCATCGGAGGCGTTGCGCGAATTAGCGTTGTAGGCACGTGCAGGGTACCGGAGGCTCCCATACCCCGGTATTGGTGAACGAGGTTGTGAAGCTCCTCGTTCTCCACGACGCGGGCTTGTATATTGACTGTACGTTCGGGCGAGGTGGACATGCACGCGCGATTTTGCAGCGCTTGGGGTGGCGAGGACGCCTGGTCGTGATCGATCGTGATCCAGCGGCCGTATTGGCAGCGGAACAGCTCGCGGGCGAGGATCCTCGAGTCCAGGTGGCCAGAAGCTCGTTCGCGCTACTGGAGCAACTCGCGCGCGCCGCGGCGATCGTCGGGCAGGTCGATGGAATTCTATTCGACCTCGGTGTCTCTTCGCCGCAATTAGATGATGCCCGGCGCGGTTTTAGCTTTGCCCAGGAGGGTCCACTCGACATGCGCATGGACAATGAATCCGGTTTTACGGCGGCGCAATGGATCGCGGCGGTGGCCACTCGGGAGCTGGCGGAGGTTATTCGTGCATATGGCGAAGAACGGTTTGCAACTAGAATCGCGCGTGCCATCGTGAGCGAACAAGCCCTTGCGCCAATCACCACCACTAAGCGTCTGGCGGAAATCGTCGCCCGCGCCAAACCGGTGTGGGAAAAAAATCTGCATCCGGCTACGCGCTGCTTTCAAGCGCTACGGATTGTTATTAATGACGAGCTCGATGAGCTTAAGCTCGGCCTTCGGCAGGCCGTGAAGGTATTGCGTAGCGGCGGACGTCTCGTAGTAATAAGTTTCCATTCGTTGGAAGACCGTATAGTAAAGCGATTTATACGTGACGAATCGCAGGGACGGTGCACCCCGCGCAGCTTACCGCCGCGTGTCGCTGCGGAAGGCCTGACATTAAAACGGGTGTGTGGCCCGATGAGACCCACAGTTGACGAGATCGCCCGCAATCCGCGCGCGCGAAGCGCGACCTTGCGGGTGGCGGAAAAGCTCCTATGACGCGGATCCTGTGCCCTTTGCTTGTGGGTTTGGTAGTTATCACCTCCCTTGCAATTGCCATGACCCGGCATCAAAGTAGAAAGTTGTTTGTCGAATTGCAAGCGCTCGAGCAGGGGCATGACGCCATGAATGATGAATGGGGGCGCTTGCAATTGGAGCAGGCCACCTTGGGGACGCACGGGCGCATCGAAGAGCGCGCGCGTAGCGCGCTGAACATGACGATGCCGTCCGTCGCGGACGTGATCATCGTGACCGACTGATGGCCCGGCGCAAGCTGCTATTTTTCGACGGTCGACGGCGATTTGTCGTCAGCGCATTCGTGGTGGTGGCGGCGCTACTCGTTTGGCGGGCAGTCTATCTTCAACTCACCGAAACCGATGTGCTTCAGGGACACGGGGCGGATCGCTATCTTAGAACCGTTGAATTACCGGCGCATCGGGGGACGATCACCGATCGGCATAACGAGCCCCTGGCAATCAGTACCCCGGTCAGCTCGGTGGGCGTTATTCCTTCCAAACTCATGCAAGTGCGCGGCCGCTGGCCCGCACTCACGCGGGCCCTCGGGATTTCAGGTCAAGAGTTGTCGGCGTTCGTACAATCGCGGCTGGAGCGCCGCTTCGTTTTGCTTAGAAGGCACGTTCCCCCCGAGCTTGCCGAGGAGGTCATGCGGCTTGATATCGACGGGGTGGAGCTCCGCCAAGAAGTACACCGGTATTATCCGGCGGGGGAGGTGACGGCACACTGTGTCGGGTTTACCGATATCGATGATAAGGGGCAGGAAGGTATCGAGCTTGCCTACGACGAACACTTGCGGGGTGTCTCCGGCTCGAAACGCGTGATCCAGGACTTGATCGGGCATGTCGTTGAAAACGTGGAAAGCGTGCGCGCGCCGCAACCGGGCCGTGATCTGGCGCTGAGCATCGATAAGCGCATTCAATACGTGGCCTACCGCGGGCTCAAGGCCGCCGTACGCGAGCACCGGGCCCGGGCGGGTTCGATGGTGGTGCTCGACACCCAAACCGGGGAAGTGCTCGCCGCGGTCAATCAACCCTCGTACAACCCGAATAACCGGAAGCAGTTTCGGGCCGGTCATTTTCGCAACCGGGCGCTCACGGACACCTTCGAACCAGGCTCGACGATCAAGCCCTTCACCATTGCTTCCGCTTTAGAGTCGGGGGCGATTGGCGTCACGACCGTGATCGATACCCGTCCGGGATACCTGCGGGTTGGGCGGCATACCGTACGCGATTTGCACGATTACGGTCTGATCGATGCGAGGGGCATCATTAGCAAATCAAGTAATGTGGGCATCACCAAAATCGCAATATCGTTAGAACCCGGGCAGCTTTGGGGGATGCTCGCGCGGCTCGGATTCGGCGCCGCGACGGGCTCCGGTTTCCCGGGGGAGGCAGCCGGGCGCCTGCAACATTATGCTGCATGGCGCACGATCGATCACGCGACGGTAGGATTCGGGTACGGCCTCTCGGTCACGGCATTGCAACTCGCAAACGCCTACCTGGCCTTTGCGAATGACGGGATGGTGCTACCGGTAAGCCTGACGCGGTTGTCGGAGCGGCACACCGGACGGCGGGTGATGAGTCGTTCAAGCGCGCAAACGGTGCGGGGCATGCTAGAGGCAGCCGTGCGCCAAGGCACCGGCGCGTTGGCGCGCATCACCGGCTACCGCGTCGCGGGCAAGACCGGGACCGTGCACAAACCGGCCCCTGGGGGAGGTTATGCCGAGGACCGATATGTATCCCTGTTCGCGGGAATGATCCCGGCCAGCCGGCCGCGGCTGATCGCGGTCATAATGATCGATGAACCGGCCCGAGGCGGGCATTTCGGCGGACAAGTCGCGGCGCCGGTATTTGCAAGGGTCATGCGTGATGCGACCCGTTTGCTCGACATACCGCCCGATGACATTGCCACCTTGCTTCCTCGGAATGTGCAGTTTCTCACCCGCGTTGATGCGGCGGATTTACCGCCCGTGATCCGTCCATGAACGCCGTCGCGCAACAACCCGGTCAAGTGCTCAGTTGCCTCCTGGATGGATTTGGCCAGGTAGCGCCGCCGCAAGACCGGCTTATCCGGGAGCTGTGTGCGGATAGCCGCTTAGCGCGCGCGGGCGACTTGTTTTTAGCCTATCCCGGCGTTAATCGGCATGGCGGTGATCATCTGCGGGAGGCGATACGCGCGGGGGCTGTCGCCATCGCCTTGGATGCCGCCTACGATTGCCCGACGCTCTGCGCCGAGCCGATTCCAATCGTCCGGGTGCCGCGGCTACGGTCATGCGTCGGGGAGATTGCCGCGCGTTTCTACGCTCATCCCTCTCGGCATCTCTTGGCGATCGGGGTGACGGGCACGAACGGCAAATCCTCCGTGACACACACGATCGCCCGCGTGCTCGATGGCGCTGGGAATGCCGGCCCTTGCGGTGTCGTGGGCACCCTGGGTTGGGGCCGGGTGGACGATCTCACGCCCGCGACCCACACCACACCGGATGCGGTGACGATCCAGCGTCAGCTCGCCGATCTGCGCGCTCGGCGAGCGCGCTCGGTGGTCTTGGAAGTGTCCTCGCACGGTTTAGATCAAGGGCGGGTCGCGGGCGTCGAATTCGCCATTGCGGTGTTTACCAACCTCAGTCGCGATCACCTCGATTACCACGGTGACATGGGCGCTTACGGTGAGGCGAAGAAGTTGCTTTTTCAATGGCCGCGGTTGCGAGCGGCGGTGCTGAATCTCGATGATTCCTATTGCCAGGCGATTTCCGCGGTCCTAGCGCCTGACGTTCGTGTGTTCGGTTATACCTTGAATGATACGCAATTGCCGGTGAACGAGTGTATCGTGGGTAGTGCTCTCAGGCTGCACGATCGGGGCTTGTCGCTGCGCATCGGGGTAGGAGGACAAACCGCCGAGATCGAGAGCCCGCTCTTGGGACGGCTCAACGCCTATAACCTACTCGCCTCCCTCGGCGCGTTGCTGGCGGCCGGTGTAGCGCTGGAGCAAGCGGCCGAGGGGCTAGCATCGGTGGGGCCGGTTCCGGGGCGGATGGAGCGCTTCCCCGCCGGAGGCGGATCGCCCCTCGTTGTTGTCGACTACGCCCATACACCGGATGGTTTGGAGCAAGCGCTGATCGCCCTGCGCCAGTTTCGACACGGGAAGCTTTTTTGTATCTTCGGCTGTGGCGGGGAGCGGGATGCCGGAAAACGGCCGCTCATGGGGAGAATCGCCGAAGCACTGGCCGATCGCGTGATCCTGACGACCGACAACCCGCGGCGCGAGGATCCGGCGGCAATCGTTAAGGATATCCTGGGCGGTATGAGTGATCCGGCGCGCGCGCGCAGCGAGCCGGACCGGGCGCGAGCGATCGCCTCTACCATTGAGCATGCGACTGAAAACGATACGGTATTGATCGCCGGTAAAGGCCATGAAGACTATCAAGACCAAGGCGGGGTGCGCAGGCCGTATAGCGACCGCCAGGTGGTAAGGCAACTGCTGCGCGGGCCCAAACCGTGATTCGTATGCGCCTCTCCGATTTGACGAGTGTCTTAGGCGCGGAGCGCCACGGGAGAGATATCGAGTTCAGCGGTTGTACGACGGACTCTCGGAACCTATCTCCCGGGGCCTTATTCGTTGCGTTGCGCGGGCCTCACTTCGACGGCCATGACTTCGTGGACGCGGCCTTTGAGCGGGGAGCGGCCGCGGCCGTGCTCGAGCATCCGATCGGCGGGGAGCGGCCTGGTTTAGTGGTCCCCGACACGCGCCGGGCGCTCGGGCTAATCGCGGCGCATTGGCGCCGGCGTTTCCGGCTCCCGCTCGTCGCCGTGACCGGTAGCAACGGCAAGACCACGGTGAAAGAGATGTTGGTGGCGATCCTCTCGCGTTGCGCTCGGGTGCTCGGGACGCAGGGCAATCTGAATAACGATATCGGCGTGCCCTTAACGCTGTTCAACCTCGATGAGCGATACGCGTACGCCGTGATCGAAATGGGCGCCAACCACCCCGGTGAGATCGCCGCGTTATGCGAGCTCGCGCAGCCCTCGGTGGCGGTGGTTACCCAGTGCAGCCCGGCCCATCTGAAAGGGTTTGGGTCGCTAGAAGGCGTGGCGCGCGCGAAGGGAGAAATCTTCACCCGGCTGGGACCCGGCGATACGGCTGTCATTAACGCCGACGATCCCTATGCCGGGCTATGGCGCACGCTCGCGGGCGGCTGCCGACAACTGAGCTTCGGTTTCCAAGCCTCGGCGGATGTTACGGCCACCGTGGTTGATACCGCCAGCGTGCTGGACGGGAGCAAGCTCCGCCTGCATACCCTGGCCGGGTCTATCGACGTCCATATCCAACTATTGGGGCGCCATAATATCAGCAACGCCTTAGCGGCGGCCGCAAGCGCGTTGGCTCTTGGAATCGGGCTCGGGGACATCGCCGCGGGCTTGCAGTCGATGCGCGCCGTGCAAGGTCGATTGCAACCGCGCGCCGGCCGCCGTGGAACTCGGGTATTCGACGATAGTTACAACGCCAATCCGGGCTCGCTCAAAGCGGCCCTCGAGTTCTTGGCAAGCTGCCCCGGGGAGCCGTGGTTGGTGCTCGGTGATATGGGAGAGCTCGGCTCCGAGGCCGCGGGTTACCATCACCAGGCGGGCGTATTGGCACGCCATCTCGGGATACAGCGCTTATACGCGACCGGCGATCTGGCGCGCGCGAGCGTGGACGGATTCGGGCCGGGCGGGCGGTATTTCGCGACTGTCGATACGCTCGTTGAATCCTTGGGCGGCGATCTCCATCCACGGGTCACAGTACTAGTGAAGGGCTCGCGGTCGATGCGCATGGAACGGGTGGTGGGCTTCCTGCAGCAGGAAGGGGAATAGGCGTGCTCCTCTATCTCAGCGAAATTCTGGCGGAGCTCAATAGTGGGTTCCGGGTTTTCCAATACCTGACCTTGCGCACCATCCTAGGTGTTCTGACGGCGCTCGTAATCTCGCTGGTGGTCGGGCCGTTCATGATCAGGCGTTTGACGCACCACCAGATCGGTCAAAGCGTGCGTGACGACGGCCCGCAAAGCCATCTGGCGAAATCGGGCACGCCCACGATGGGCGGGTTACTCATTTTGACCTCCATCGTGGCCGGCACTTTATTATGGTCGAATTTGGATAATCGGTTTATGTGGGTTGCTCTCATCGTGACCCTATCGTTCGGAAGCATCGGCTGGGTGGATGACTACCGCAAAGTGGTAAAACGCCAATCGAAGGGTCTCTTGGCGCGAGAAAAATATCTCTGGCAATCGTGCGCGGGTCTCGGTGCCGCGCTATTTATCTATCTTACCGCGGGCTCCCCCACGGAAACGCAGTTAATCGTGCCGTTCGTCAAGGCCGTGGTGATCGATCTCGGCTGGTTTTTCGTGCTGTTCAGTTATTTCGTCATCGTGGGAACCAGCAATGCCGTGAATCTTACCGATGGCCTGGATGGTTTAGCGATACTCCCCACGGTGATGGTAGCCAGTGCCTTGGCGATATTCGCATACGTCGCCGGGAACGTGAAAATTTCCACTTACCTGGGCGTGCCCTACGTGCCCGGCGTGGGAGAGCTTAGCGTTTTCTGCGGCGCGATCACGGGCGCCGGTCTTGGGTTTCTCTGGTTTAACGCCTATCCGGCTCAGGTGTTCATGGGTGATATCGGGGCGCTGGCCCTGGGCGCCGCCTTGGGTATCGTCGCCGTGCTGGTAAGGCAAGAGCTGGTGTTGCTGATCATGGGCGGGGTGTTTGTGATGGAGACCGTCTCGGTGATCCTGCAGGTGTCGTCTTTTAAGCTTACCGGGAAACGCATTTTCAACATGGCCCCCTTGCACCATCACTTCGAGCTTAAAGGGTGGCCCGAACCGAGGGTGATCGTGCGATTCTGGATCATCACCGTGATCCTGGTGCTGGTGGGGCTCTCTAGCCTCAAGATCCGCTAGTCATGGGAGTCTCAATGGCGACTCACGAAGTAACGCGGGCCGCCGACACCGTCATCGTGGGTCTGGGGGTGACGGGTTTGTCCATAGCGCGTTTCCTCGCCAACCGCGGTGTGCCATTTGCCGTTACCGACAACCGTGAAAACCCGCCCGAGTTGGGCGTGTTTAAAAGCGAATTTCCGCACGTACCACTCGCTCTTGGCGATTTTGACGAGAGCCTGTGTGCACGAGCGCAGCGGTTGTTCGTGAGCCCAGGGGTGGCGCCACGCGAGCCGATCATCCAAACAGCCCGCAAGCGCGGTATCGAGATTGCCGGCGATATCGAGCTGTTCGCGCGCTATAGGCGTGCCCCAATCGTCGCGATCACCGGCACCAACGGTAAGAGCACGGTAACCTCCCTGGTCGCCGCGATGGCGCAGGGGAGCGGATTGGAGGCGCGCTCCGGCGGCAACCTTGGCACGCCGGCATTGGCCTTGATCGACGATACCGAGCCCGATGTCTATGTGATCGAGCTTTCGAGCTTTCAACTGCAGACGACCGAGTCGCTTGCCCCCGAGGCCGCCGTGGTGCTTAACCTGACAGCCGACCACATGGATCGTTACGCCTCGCTCGATGACTACGCCGGCGCCAAACAACGTATCTACCGCGGCACGGGTGTGATGGTCATCAATGAGGACGATGAACGCGTCGCCGCGATGATGGCGGCGGGCCGGCGCGTGATCGGTTTCAGCCTCGGGATCCCGCGCCGGGACGGGTTCGGGGTTCGGGAGCGCCGGGG
>JBOIDH010000018.1:0-12838 GCA_050740495.1 Gammaproteobacteria bacterium
CGCGCGGGCAGGCTAAAGAATCCCAGCTTCTCGAGTTGTTCGAGGCCGCCTTGGCGGCCGCAGTCCGCCCCGAAGCTACGGCGTTGTGTATCGATACCGTTACTTGCCACGGCGACCAATTCCGGGATCAAGTCAGTCCACTCTTGCTCGATCTTAGCGCCCAGGCTCGTGCAGAGGACCGTGCGCGTGTGACGCAGCCGAACGCTCGCCTGCCAATCGACGATTCTCTCATGGCATTTGATCTTCCGGGCAGCCTCCATCAAGGCGGCGATGAGATCACCGAGAGCATTGTTTTGCCAGGGCTGCGCCGCGGTATAGACGCCGCGCCCATCGACGCGCGGTAGGTTTTGTGTCTCAAAGAGCGCCCGGGGAGCCGATGCACGGGCCCATTCGCGGGCTTCCAGAGCGGCCGTTCGCAGTCCCTCCAGGCTGAGATCGCAGGTGGCCCCGTAGCCCGCGCCTTCGCCTTCAAGCACCGTGATAAAGGCGCCGGATCGCAGGCGTCTCTGCGTAGGTTCGAGCACATTTTGCCGCACCTGAATGATCTGTTCCACGCTCTCGCTCCAGCGTAGCGACCAGTAATCGACTGGCGGCATGGTGTCGGCGAAGAGATCGGGTAGCGGACTGTTCATGCTATTGGCGCACCGGCAAACGAGGCATTGGAAACTTGGCGTAGGGAACGATGGGAGGACTCTGAGGCCGTCAGCCAACCCTGCGGCTAGGCGGCCACATCATCGGCGAATGCGGCGCTCATTTCAACGGGTCTACCCGTGAAATAACCTTGCGCGTAGTCGATTTCGAACTGTGCCAGCAGATTCAACACGGCACCGCTCTCAACGTGCTCGGCCACGGTTTTCTTCCCGAATGCCTTCGCAATCTGACCCATGGCTTTTACCAGGGCTTGATCGTCGGGACGATCGGCCAGCCCGCGTATGAACGATCCGTCAATCTTGACATACTCCATCGGCAGCTCTTTCAGATAATAAAAGGAGGAAAATCCGCGCCCGAAATCATCGAGCGCGAACGCGCACCCGAGGTCCCGAATCGATTCGATCAGGCGCCGCGCACTGCCGAGATCGGCGACCGCGGCGGTTTCCGTCATTTCCAGAATGATCTGTTTCGGGTCGAGGTTGGTCTCATAGAGCAATCGCTGTACGAAGGGGAGGATCTCGGGATCGTTGAATGCGTGCGCCGAGAGATTGATGGAGAAGGAGATCTGCCGTCCATGGCGTTTGAGGTTAGCCAAGCTCCGCATCGCATCCGAGAGCACCAGGCGGTCGATGGCGTGAATTAAACCCGCCCGCTCGGCTACCTCGATAAAGTTCGCGGGGCTGATGAGGCTACCATCATCGGCGCGCATCCGCACCAAGACCTCGTAATGACAGGTGATGCCTGAACGGATCTCAACGATCGGTTGCACGAAGAGCACGAACCGCTTCTCGGCGAGTGCATTTTCGACCCGTTCTTTCCACAGCACACGCTCTTGCATCAGGCGCTGCCCCTGATCTTCGAACGAAAATACATGCCAGCGTCCGCGCCCGGTTTCCTTAGCTTGATACATGGCCAAATCCGCGTAGGTGAGCAGGTCTTTAACATTAGATCCGTGTGCGGGAAACAGCGCGATGCCGATGCTCGCGGACACCTTGTGGATCTTGCTGCCGAAGCGAAATTCGGAGTCCTTGATATGCTCCAAGACTTTCTTCGCGACCTGGCTCGCCTCGTCCGCCTCCGCCCGGCCCAGGACAATCGCGAATTCGTCCCCCCCGAGGCGGCCGATGACATCGATTTCTCTCAGTACCTGAGGCAGAGATCCCCCCAGGGCTTCGAGCAGACGGTCGCCGGCGGGATGGCCGCTGGTATCGTTGACGTACTTGAATTGGTCGAGGTCGAAGAATATCAGGGCGCCGCTATGCTCGTAACGCTTGGCGCGCGCAATGGCTTCCTCCAGCTCTTCTTGCAGCCGGCGGCGGTTGAAGAGACCGGTCAGCGGGTCATGGTCGGCGAGCCAAGCGAGCCGTATTTCCGCACGCTTGCGCGCAGTGATGTCCATTCCGACCGAGAGAACCATGGGATCACCGCGCGATTGTCCCTTAAGCCGGGAGTGGTGCCATACCACCTGTAAGGTAGAATCGTCCTTACAGCGTAGATCGCATTCTTCTTGAACGTGCGCACTCGCACCGGATACAAGATCCGCGAGATGGCTGGTCTGTCCGACGGTGGGTTGGTCGCGCGCCAGCAGGGACAGGAACGATCGCCCGAGTAGCTCCGCGCGAGAATAACCGGAGAGTGTTTCCGCATACGGATTGGTCATGAGGACTTCGTGGTGGCGGTTCTGGGTCAGGATGATGACTTGGGCCGTATCCAACACTTGGGTGACGAAATCACGCTCTTGCCCGAGCTCGTTGACCCGTTCGGAGAGATCCCGGCTCTTTTTCGCGAGATCGCCGTGCAAGGTCTCGAGCTGTGAGGAGAGCGTCACGGCGGTCGTATTGAGGACATCCACCTCATCCCGAAGCCAACGGCCCGCGTGCATTCCGTGGATCCCCGCCCGAACCTGGGCGAAGGCGGATTCCGCAAGCAGCGGCAGATTCGAAGCCGCGCGCTTGAGGCGCGACATGGGCGCCCACAGGACTGCTAGCAACAGCGATTCAGCCACGATAAGCCCCGCGATACCCAGCGCGATATTCCGGTGCGTGGTTTCCTGAATTTCCCGCACCTGGCCGGTGACCTCGGCGATCACGACCAGATGGGCTTGCGCCATCTTCGGTGATCCCGCGAGCGGCACCAACCGGACTTCGAACGCGTGCCCTTCGAGGGACTCGTAGATCCCGGTCTCGATCGGCTGCGAAAATGGAAAACGTGAAGCAACGGCATTGAGCAGCGGGATATTTCGCGCCGAATTGCTGACCGCGACGACTCGCTGGCGCCAGTCTTCGAGGTATCTTGTGGTGTCGGCGCTCCCGGGGTTTGGAATGGGGCCCGATGCGATCAAGCCCATGTCGGCGCCTGAGACGCGTTGGAAGTCAAGCACCACGTCGGCGAGCGAAACACCCAATACCATGGCTCCGGATCGATCTCCTGGACCGAGAACGGGGATCACCGCGAATTGGATGCACTCGTTGGCGCAATCGTAAAGCTCTTCCGGCGTCTCGTTCGCGATCACGCGTTTAACCGTTTGCGCGAGACGCTTTGCGCGTGAATCACCCCCACGCCATCCGCGGGCGATGACCGCGTGGCCGGAGTCCGAGAACAGGACCAGGACCTGCATGTCTCGATCGAGCGCAAGATTTGTCCACAGACGATCGAACCCGGTTGCCATGTCACCGCTAGGCGAGCTACTCAGTTGCCGCTGCATTTCGGGAAGTGACGCGAGTACGGTGCCGAGTTGTCGCAGCCGTTGACTCGACTGGTCGAGTAAGCCTTGTACCTGGCGCGCGTACTCTTGCTGAATACTGATGCGCCGCTTTTGGAACTGCTGATTTAAGGCGAAGTAGTTCAGGCCGGTGTAGGAGACGGTAACGGCAACCAGCACGAGGCTGGTCAAGATCAGGGCTTTCCACTTAAGACTTAAGAAGCGATCCCTCCGCTTTGAATGAGCCATGCCCGGCTAAACTCGATAGGGGACCAAAAACGCGAATAGATCCCCTTCGCGTTCAAGGGCGCTCGGAATAGGGGCGTTCCCGATAGGTAAGCAAGCACTTCCGTTCACGCGCCGGTATTGGGTGCGCGACGTCGGCGACTCCGTCGTCACGGACTCCCACCCTTCAATCCTGCCAAACCGGTTCAGCATCTTGAGCACCGACCTGTACGATATGGGACAACATGCGAGCAGCATGTTGGGCTTTTCTAGGTTAAGCATAATGCCTAAACACGTACAATCAACCTGCGCCGTCTGAAGACACCCCCGGCCGCTGAGTCCGTCCTGCCTGCGCGGCAAATGGATCGCAACCAGCCCACGGCTTGCGACCCGCGACCATGACCAGCGTGGCGCTGCAAAAAAGGCCACCCTCCGCCTCGATCTCCGCCAGACTTGCGTGCCAGCGTTCCAGTTCCGTGGAGCTGAGCAGCCCGAGATTTAACGCCTCCCGTTCAGTCTCATCCAGCACGGTGAGCTCGCGCACCTGTGCTAACTCTACCAAATAGACCGGGTAGAGATTGATCCGGATATCCACTAAGCGCTGCCGTCTGAAAAGATGGTAGAGCTGGCGGCCAGCGTAGCCATTGTACAGCAAACGCTCCGCATGGAGGCGTGCCAGCCGGCGCTCGATCTCAACCTCCTTGCTGTGCATAGAGAGCGTACCCCAGTCCGTATCCAAGACCACTACCCACCCGTCTCGCCGGGTCACGCGTACCATCTCCTTCAGGGCTCGCTCAGGATCAGGTAAGTGCTGAAACAGACGCTCGCAACGGCTTGCATCGAAATACTCGGACCGCACCGGCAAGGACATGGCGCTGCCACATTGATGCGATACCCAGGTGCTAAGCCGCGCCTGCCTCGCGCGGAGGTCGGCCGCAATCAACATAGCCGAATCGCTATCGATCCCAAGTACCATTCCCGCGGCGCCCACCCGTTCCGCCAGCGGCAGCGTGTCCGTGCCGGGGCCGCAGCCGACGTCGAGGACCTTGTGACCGGGCTCGACGCGCATCCGGGCATAGCTCTGCTCCTTGACCGAGCGCAGCAGTTCCTCGGCGCATCGAAGATAAGCGCGGTCCACATAACCTCTCGACTCCGTCATTGGGCCTCCTCGATCTGTCGGATACCCGCAGCATACCGGTCGTGCTCACTGCGGATGCAATGCCGCGGCGGCGCATGGACGCTAGCTGGCACTCGAGTGCGGATAGGCCGGGCCGCGGCTAGTTTTTAAGCATAAGCCCCTAGGGCCTGCATATTGACGAGCAGTGTACCATCCGACATACTCGCAAAATATTTTTTTACGAGCCTTGAGGCTAGCTTGAAGAAACCGGGGTAACGCTACTCATGGCGTCTGAAAGTGCGTGCTCGCTGGGACCACTGCCGTTGAGTCTATTACACGCCATGCTGACCTCGCCTCCGGCCGTGTGGACCATCGTAGCTGCCTGTCGGCCCCAGGATCCAATGCAGCGTCCGCTAGCCAGCGTCGGTTGTTCATATCCGCCGCGTTCTTGCTAATGAACACTGACCCAATGCCGAGGGGCATCGACGGGCTCTTCGGTTCACGAGTTTTCGGATGAGTCCGCCCGACGATCTTGTCGCTCATTTTAAGCAGTACTTTGAGATTGTACGGGCCGACACTCCCGATCTCTTGGAGCAAGCGTTCCGTCTGCGTTACCAGGTCTATTGTCAAGAAGGCTGCTTACCGGGCTTTGATCCGCTCGATTATCCGGATGGACTGGAGCGCGACATCTACGACTACGAACACCGCTCGGTGCACTGCCTGCTCCGCCACCGGCCCACCGGCACCAACGCGGGAACGGTCAGGCTGGTGCTCGCCGACCCCGTGCAACCGGATGCCCCGTTTCCCGTCGAGGCGGCGGCGGGGCAGCAGATTGAACAGGGACATGCGAGCATGGCCGGTTCGATCCGCCGCAGCATCGGCGAGTGCTCCCGGTTCATCCTCGCCAGACGGTTCCGTTCTCGTCGGGGGGAGCACCAATGGCCGGATGGCCTGGCGGACGAGGGTCTGGACACCGGCCGCGGGAGCGACGAGCGCCGAGTCCTATCGCATCCGGTTCTGGGTCTCGTCAAGGCGGCCATGATCATGAGTTGGGAACGACAGGTCAGCTACTGGTACACGGCAATGGAGCCGCGACTGGATCGGCGGCTGCGTCAGTTTGGACTTGTACTCCGGCCCGTGAGCCCGCCGGTCGACTATCATGGGCCGGTCCGCGCCCACTGGGGCTTCCTTCCGGAAGTCTTTGCGAATATGCACCAGCAGCGTCCCGAGGTGTGGTGTTTGCTCACTGAGAACGGTAAGATCTGGCCCGCGCCACGCGATGATGCAGCCAGTACAGCACAGCGCCAGGCGAGTTAAGCGAAAGACAGTCACGAGGGGGATTGCTCGGGCGTAGTAACGCTGAAGGTGGTGCTGCGCTCGCAACTCACATACCGCCCGATGGCATTTTCAATGCCGTTGCCTGCCACTCGTCAACGAGCGACGCTTGCTACGCGTTTCGTGGTAGTGCCGCGCCGCGAAGTTATCCTTGTTAACTGCGCCCGCCCGGCACTCGGGCGCGCATCGAAGGAAGGTCGTACCGGCTTGGCGCTCCGGGTATGGGCGCTGTGCCTGACCCTGCTGTGTGGGTGGCCAGCCCGAGGGAGTGCGGAGGAGGTGGTCGTCGCCGTCAATCCGGCGGCACCCGTGGGCGCGGCGATCGCCCGAAACACACTCTCTGCGATTTTCGGCATGCGGCTGCGTGCCTGGGAGGACGGTACGCCGATTCGCGTGTACGTGCTTCCGGACAATCATGCGGTGCATGGCATGTTCTGCAAGCAGATCCTCGGGGTCTTTCCACACCAGTATCGGGCGGCCTGGGACCGCCTCGTCTATTCGGGTACCGGCCAGGCACCTCTTGAAGTGGAGAGCGAGGAGGAAATGCGCGCCAGGCTGGCAGGCACCCGCGGCGAGGCGCCCGTCGTGGTCGGCAGCGAGGAGGAAATGCGCACAAGGGTGGCAGAGACGGCCGGCGCGATCGGGTACCTAACGCGGAAGATGATTGATGAGAGCGTCACTGTCCTGCCAGTCGAGTAGCAGCCCGCGGGCGCCCCAATCCTTGCGGTGGTGGCCGGCGCTAGTCCTCTGGCCCGGCCTGTGCGGCCCGGCGCTTGCCCTCGAGCTTTTTGAAGGCTTTCAAGTGCACGGCTTTCTCAGCCAGGGCTATTTCCTAACCACTAACAATAACCTGTTCGGATCGAGCGAGCGCGGCGGAAGCCTGGATTTCACCGAGATCGGGGTCAATGCTTCCTGGGTGCCCCGGCCTAACCTGCAGTTGGCGGTCCAATTCCTGTCGCGCCGGGTGGGAGAGGCGTCTGAGGGCGAGCCCGACTTGGATTTCGGGTTGCTGGATTACACGGCGCTGTCGACGGCGGAGAGGCGGGTGGGAGTCCGGCTTGGACGCGTCAGACTACCGTTTGGACTATTCAACGAAATCCGTGATGTGGCCTTCGCTCGATCAAGCATTCTGCTGCCGCAATCCGTTTACTTGGACCGGAGCCGAGACTTCGCTCTTTCGGGGGACGGCGCGATGTTCTACGGCGAGCGGCGTAGCCCTTGGGGAAACGTCGTGCTCGAGTTGGGCCCGTTTTTGCCCCGTGTCGCCGATGAAGAGACGGAGTTTGCTTTCCTGGGAAACGACTTTCCCGGTGAGTTGGACAACCGCTGGGCGTTTATCGGGCGCCTGATCTACGAAACGCCGGAGCAAGCCCTGCGCCTCGCGGTCACGGGGGCCAGCGTGGAGACTGGCTATCGTCCCAGGTTTGATCCGTCTAATGACTTGGGGCCTGGGAAAGACCTCTTCGAGCCAGTGGTGTTCTCGGCTCAGTACAACGCGGAACATTGGACTTTGACTGGGGAATATGCACGGCGGCCGCTCAAGGACGAGGGATTCTCGTCCCCTTTCCTTGATTTTGACCTGGATATCGTCGGTGAGAGCTATTACATCGAGGGACTATACCGCCTTGCCGACGACTGGCAGATGGTGCTGCGTTACGATGTCCTGTTCACCAATGTCGATGACCGGGATGGAACCAAAGCCAAGGCCAGGTTCGGCATCCCGGCCCATACTCAGTTTTCGAAGGATTGGACCTTCGGCGTGCGCTATGACATTACCCCCTCGCTAATGGTGCGCGCGGAGTACCACAATCTGTACGGAACCTTTTTCCTGTTTCCGCAAGACAACCCGGACGTATTCGCGACGGATAAGAAATGGGATCTTTTTGCTCTGCTCTTCGCCTATCGGTTTTAGCGGGTACTGGAATCTCACGCGCGCGACCCGGTTTCTCCGCACTTCCCGCACCTGGTATCGGGACTCGATGAATTCCGGTTGGAGCATGCACTAAAAGGTTGATGACGCCTTGGCAAGCTATTTGTACGTTTTAATCGTCTGGGTATCCGCCCCTGAGACCGTCACATCGCAAAACACTTTTTAAAAAGCCGTCGTGCAATTCAACCCCGATAAAACCGGATCGCTCTTAAGGGAGCTTTGGGAGGAGCTTCGTTTGTTGAAGCAGCATCCTAAATTAATCCCTAATTTCATTCTCATTACCCTGCTTCGGCTGCCCGAATCGCTAATCAATCTCACCAAGAACGCCAAGCAAACATTTTTTAATACCCGCGAGTTTCCGTGGGTGCAAACAATCGAGGATAACTGGCTTACTATTCGTCAAGAGCTTGACACCCAGTTAAGGGCGCTTGACGCCATACCGAACTTCCAAGATATCCAGTTCGAACAGAAACTGCTAACCGACGATAACAAGTGGAAGACCTATATTCTTTATGCGTACGGTAAGCGGGTCGAAAAAAATTGCAACGAATGTCCCGAGACTGCACGGTTAGTCGAATCCATACCCCAGATGACCACCGCGCTGTTTTCGATCCTGGATGGGCAAAAGGAACTGCCTGTGCATCGGGGGCCCTACAAGGGGGTGCTGCGATATCATTTGGCGCTTAAGGTTCCGGAACCGGCTGACCACTGCGGCATACGTGTAAAAAATGATGTAAGGCATTGGGAGGAAGGGGAAAGCCTTGTTTTTGATGATTCACATGAACATGCAGCCTGGAACCGAACTAACCATACGAGGGTAGTCTTGTTCGTCGATTTCTTAAGGCCCCTCCCGCCGGTGTTGTCGTGGCTTAACAAGGCGGTCGTCCGCGCTATCGGCAACTCGGGTTTTATTACAAATTTGTTCGAAAACCTTGACCGTTGGCATGAAAAGCTCGACGAAATAAAAGCGAGTTAGCTTGATAATCTGGGTATAGGAAACCGCTGGCATGGGGCCAAAACCGGGGCCATGGGCGCAAATAGGTGACCATCGCAACGGGATATGAATGAGCACTGGCATTAGAAACGAGATCCCGGCGGAGCACACGCCCCCAGGGCTCGTCCGAGATTGGCGCTTCTATGCGGGAATGACAGCGCTAATCCTCTCCTTGATCATGCCCTTGTTCGCCTTCTTGGTTCCGCTTTTGGGACTGCCCGTCGCGGAATCCGCTGTCATCGTCGGTGTCTTGATCGCAGGTGGTCCCGAAGTAATAGGGCTAATCGGCATCGCGCTCTTGGGCAAGAATGCGTTCCAGTACTTCACCTACCAAGCGAAGCGGGCATTTCGCTCCGCGGTTCTGGCAACACGCGTCTCCAAGAAAAGATACTATATCGGGCTTTCGATTAATATGACGAGCTGGATTCCGCTATACCTTTACGGTTATTTCCCGACCTGGCTCCCTTCGGGCGATGCGAGGATTTATATACTGGCCTCTGCGGGTCTGAGCTTTATATTGAGCATGTTCATCATGGGCGGGGAGTTCTGGGAGAAGTTTAGGCGTATCTTCATCTGGGAAGGTAAGGCTTGAGTTTCCGGGCCGAGAGAGTCCTTTCGCGCATTACCTTGGTAGATACGTTTTACGACCGCAACGTAAAGCTCATCGTGTCAGCCGACGCAGCGCCGGTATCACTCTATCGGGGCCGGAGCTTGCGAAGTACCTTCCAGCGCACGATTAGCCGCCTGGAAGAGATGCAAACTCACGCATATCTCGCCAAAGAACACCTGCCCTAAATTTCGCCTCAACGAAGCTGTTGACATCGACCATAGCCTGTAATATGCTGCGCCGCACTATTGGTGCGCCGCACCAATATCTAGGTGAAAACTTTAATTGGTTAAGGCCATGTACATTGATTTTCTAACTAGCGCCAAGGGTTACAACGCCTTATGGGTTAAATCGCTGAAAGATCTGTCGCAAATCCATAGCGAGGGTTATCAAAGCCTTGGCAAACACTACGTCGAGGTATTCGAGATCGGTGTCAAAGCAGGCAGCGATCAACTCAAGGCGGTCAGCCAGGCCAAGGATCTCCAGGTCTTCGCAACGGCGCAGAGCGAGTTGATGGCCGCAACCGTCCAGGATCTGCTGGCGGTGGGCGCCAAGGCGCGGGATTTACTGGTTGATTGGAACAAACCGGCGCGTGATTGGAGAAGTATGTCGGCGAAACCCAAAAGCTAGCCGCAACCAAGACCACGTAAGATTGCCTCCCACTTTCGCGTAGCTGTACACACGCGGCTAACGCGATTTTTTCTTCTGTCACCGGAGGGATCGCATCCCTGTCATGTTTAATATAATAATATACAATAGGTTAAAAGATGATATTGATCTTTCATAGTTCATGTAGTATACTAAGTAAAAGATTTAATGGTTTGTAAAGGATAAAGTTAATTGTCACTCATCCCATGAACGCATCAGAAAATTGTGCGAACGCTCCAAACGAAGTGGAGATCGCGTCGGTGCTGAGACACCACTATGGCGATGGCGATCTTTATGTGCCGGAGGGGACGCCGGAATCTGTCGTCTATAAGGCGATCGCCTTGGGTTACCTGAGTGAAGACGGTTACCTCACCCGCAAGGGGAGGGATCTGCTAGCACAGCATGAATTTTGATGCCTACCGGGGAGGCCGGTAACCTTCCTGCGACGACGACACCGCCGCCGCTTGCGTGTTCGTCACCAGCGCCTTGGGGCTGACCGAGTCAGCCCCATTTTTTTCTTGCGCCTTTTGTATTGCCTCTTATACTCCGAAGTACGTGGCTAACAAGAAAACTGCGAGGTAGCGCATGGCGGGCTATTCAACCCAGGATATACGAAACATCGCACTGGTGGGACACGCGGGAGCGGGCAAAACGACCCTGGTTGAGGCGATATTGGAACGCGTGGGCGCGATCAAGGCCGCGGGAACCGTTGAGCGCGGCAACACCGTCTCCGATTTCGACCCCCTGGAGAAGGCGCATCAGCACTCGTTGCATAGCACGGTCCTTGGGTTCGATTATCAAGGCAAGCATCTCAATCTCATCGACACTCCGGGATATCCTGACTTCATAGGGCGAGCGCTCTCGGTCCTTCCGGCGGTTGAAACCGCGGCTATCATCGTTAACGCCCAGACCGGGGTGCAGATGGTCACGCAACGCATGATGGAATGGGCGCGTGCGAGGGAGCTTGATCGGCTCATCGTCATCAACCAAATCGATGCCGAAAACGCCGATCTCTTGGGTTGCTTGGAGCAGATCCGGCGCGTCTTCGGGGAGGAATGCTTGCCCATCAATCTCCCCGCAGATAACGGCCGGTCAGTCGTCGATTGCTTTTTCGAGCCCGCCGGAGAAGCCACGGATTTTTCCTCGGTGGGAGAGGCGCATACTAGGCTCGTTGACCAAGTCGTCGAGGTCGATGACGCCCTCATGGAACTTTATCTCGAACAAGGGCAATCACTCGACCCGGAACAACTGCACGACCCGTTCGAGAAAGCCTTACGCGAAGGGCATTTAATGCCGATCTGTTTCGTTTCCGCGCGGACCGGGGCCGGGCTGGCGGAGTTACTCAATATCCTGGTCAAGCTGATGCCCAATCCGCTGGAAGGCAATCCGCCCGCCTTTCTCAAAGGTGAAGGCGCGAGCGCCGAACGGGTGGAGATCGCACCTGATCCCGGCCGCCACGCATTGGCGCACGTCTTTAAGGTGGCCATCGACCCCTTCGTGGGCCGTATGGGGATTTTTCGCATTCATCAGGGGACCATCACCAAGGACAGCCAGTTGTTTATCGGGAATGGCCGCAAACCGTTTAAGGTCGGACACCTGTTTAAACTCTTGGGAAAAGAGTCAAGCGAGATCCCGGCCGGGATCCCGGGTGACATATGCGCCGTCGCCAAGGTCGATGAAATCCACTTCGATGCGGTGTTACACGACTCCCACGAAGAAGATCACATCCACCTCAAGTCGGTCAGCTTCCCGTTGCCGATGCACGGCCTCGCGATCGCGGCGAAAAGCCGCGGAGATGAACAAAGGCTTTCCGATACCCTGCATAAGCTGGAAGCGGAGGATCCGAGCACACGCGTCGAGCACAACACCGCGCTCAACGAGACCGTGTTGCGCGGTCTCGGGGATCTCCACGTCCGGGTCCTGCTGGAAACCATGAAAGAGCGCTTCCACGTCGAAGTGGAAACCCGGCCACCCAAGATCGCTTACCGCGAAACGATCACGGCGCCCTCCGAAGGGCATCACCGGCACAAGAAACAAACCGGCGGCGCGGGCCAATTCGGGGAAGTGTTTCTACGCGTCCGGCCGCTCGATCGCGGCGAGGGTTATAAGTTCATCGACGCGGTGGTGGGGGGTGTCATCCCGAGGCAATTTATTCCCGCCGTCGAGAAGGGGATCCTTCAGGCGATCCAGGAAGGCGTCATCGCGGGCTATCAGATCCAAGACCTTGAGGTTACTTTGTATGACGGCAAATACCATCCCGTCGACTCGAAGGAAGTCGCCTTCGTAGCGGCCGGTAAGAAAGCATTTAGCGAAGCTTTCAAGAACGCCAAGCCCGTGGTGCTCGAGCCCATCGTCGACATACGTATCACCCTACCCAGCGCGAATATGGGCGACATTACTGGTGATTTGTCTACCAAGCGGGGACGGGTGAGCAGCACCAGCGCTTTACCTGGCGGGCTGATCGAAATCGCGGGGCAGACGCCTTTGAGCGAATTGGAACAGTACCAATCACAACTCAAATCCATGACCGGCGGTCACGGCAGCTATACCATCGAGTTCAGTCATTACGATCCGGTCCCGGTGAGGACGCAACAGCAATTGATGGCGGCCTTCAAGCCGCAAGCGGCTGA
>JBOIDH010000019.1:0-12788 GCA_050740495.1 Gammaproteobacteria bacterium
GTCGAAAGCAACGGTTTTCAAGACCGCCGCTTTCGACCGCTCAGCCACCTCTCCAGGTGAGAGCAAAATTAATGTTGGGGTGGGATTTTAACGCATCCGGCGCTATATGTGGTGGGTGCGATCCTGTATCTAGTGCTCCGCCAACGGATTAAAAGTCCGCTGGTGCCTCGCTATAATCGGTTGCTATGCACCTATGCCCCGAGTGTAACCGGCCCTGCGACTGCATGGAAGGCGAGGCCGGCGTTGAAGACTGCGCTCACATCCTCACGCCCGAGTGCTCAGGCGATGCCGGCGGGGAGGCGTCATGAGACCCGTGAGTCACCGCTATTTCACCGAAGATGCCGCCCGCGCCCTCATCGGCCGGCGGGTGCAGGCCCGGGTAGCGCTCAGCCGGTATTGGCTGCGGGATTTCGGCCTCTGGATAGGCGAGGGGCACCAGGGAGCGGTCACGCATTGCGCATTCGGGCCCGAGCCCGACAAATATTTGGTGGGCGTGCATTGGGATGATCCGCAGCCTGCGGAGCCAAGGTACGGCCCGATGATCGACTGGTATACGGAAGAGGAGTTCCACGCCCTCATCGGGCGCGCGGTCGATGCGAGGGCGGCGTGATTGGCTAGACGGTGGTGATTCGGCGTTGGGTCAACCGCCCGCGCGGCCGGTACTACGTCGCCGTGGTGACCGATGATCTCTTCGGCGGGTGGAATCTTTCGCGGTTCTGGGGCAGGTGCGACTCAAGGCGGGGCGGCCAGCTCCAACAGCACATCGACGATCCCGAGGCTATCGAGGAGCAGTTGCGGCGGATCGCCCTTCGGCGCCGGCAACGGGATTACATCGAGCTTGAAGGGCGGGCTACCGCCGCGCCACGGCATCCCGCAGCAACCGGTGCGTGCGTAACCTCGCTGCCGGCTGCGATCGCCGCGCGGGAACACTGACCGTCCGGCCTAACACCGGGCTCAGCATGGTGCGCGCCTTTTGCGCCGCCGTCCGGCCGCGCCAGAGCGCCGCGCCTAGATAGGGGATCTCCACCCGCCCCGAGCCCCCGCGGATCAAATGCCGGGTGAGGGTCTGCGAAAGCGAACGGGCGACGCGCTCCACGGTGCCCGCTGCGACGCCGGAGCCGGCAGCCACCATGGCGATAATCTGCGAGCGGTTCTGGTGCTCGCGGATGGGCCTTAGCGATAGGGAGGGCGCGGTCTCCCGCGCCGCGCTCTTCTTGGTTGCCCGTTGCCCGGTGCGACTTTGCCGCCCCCCTGCCCCGGTTTTGCTCTTGCCCGTGCTGGCGGCGGCTTGCTTCTTCGCCGTCGCCGTGCGCACGGGCGTCTTGGCCGTGCTCTTGTTTGAGCGTGTGGCGTTCTGCCTCTTCACCGCGCTCTTCGATGGGCGCGTCTTGCTAATCGTGGGATGTGTCGCCATTGGTTTTCACTCAGTTAACCTAAGGGAGCTGCATTATGGCATGCCTAAAAACTAGGCGCCCGCCGGACCTCCCGCGCCCCTAGCGCTCCGGGCACTCGCGCACAGCGTTATCCACAAAAATTGTGGAAAACTCCCGCGCTGCTTCGGGCACGTGGCTTGCCGCTAAAAGGGACTTCCCCGCGTGGAGATCCTCAATGCCGTCAGCCGAATTGCTCGCCCGCTTGAATCCGAAAACGCTTTCTCTTAGTCCGATGGGCCGCGGAGGCTTGCCCGAGCTGACGCCGCTCGACATCGCCGCGGCGCTCGCGGGAGCGCCTCCGAACGCGCAGCGCACCGCGCTCGCGGCCTTCGCGGGCTTCCCGGAGCCGCTATTGCCGGGACTCGTCGAGGCGCGGCTCGGGCGGCTTGCGCGAGCCGAGGGGTGGCGCGCGAGCGCCGAGCAGGTGCGCCGGATAGCGAGGATTGCGGTCTGGGAGTATTGCGAGCCCCCGCGGTGCGGGGAGTGCGAGGGGAGGATGATTGTCTACATACCGCAACCGGCCGGATGCACTGCGTGCAACGGCAGTGGGTATGGGCGGCTGCGAGCATCGCAGCTCTGTGATGCGATTGGACTGACTCTAAACGAGTGGAAGGGGGCGTGGCGGTATCGGTACGACCGCGCCTACGGGATCGTGTCGGGCTGGGGTTCTGAGGCGCTCTCGCACCTCGCGAAAAAGCTATCAGGTGATGAGGATGAATAGCACCGGCTGGGCGCCCACGTTGTCGTTCGAGCTCAAAACCTCGACGGCGAGCTGAGAGATACGGGCCGTAGGGTTCGTGGTCGAGAGGACCTCGACCGCGACCTGGGAAACCCTGGCCTTGGGGTCGGTGGCCGAGAGGACCTCGACCGCGACCTGGGAAACCCTGGCCTTGGGGTCGGTGGCCGAGAGGACCTCGACCGCGACCTGGGTGGTCCGTTTGACGGTCATGGATTACGAGGGCTCTACGCCGCTACTTTTGCGCCATGTTCCGCGGCATTAAGGTTCACTTTCGTCCAGGCCGCCGAGGTGTTCGGGTCAACCGCTCGGATGTCTGAATAGTAGAGATAGCTCGTTGAGAGCGCTTGTGTCGCGCCGTCGAAGTCGCTGGTGGAGCGCGTCACCGTTGCGATCGATTTCGCCCCGGCGTCATCCTTCTTGGCGTGCGCCAGGACCTGTATCCCGAAAATGGTGGTAGGCGTATGCGTGATGTCCGCGAAAGCGTAGGTGTCCTTGTTGCCCACCGTCGCGTGCTCGTTGTAGTCGGTATCATCGTTCGGCGCGGCCTCATCCACCTGGGACCAGTTCGCTCCGGAGTCGGTGCCGCCGCGGGTCAACTGGGTGGTGGTACCTGCCCCGGTCGGCGCGACATAATCCACTCGGGAGTCGCCGAGGAAGGTGTTATTCGGCGCCGAGCCCGTGCCGTCGCAGATGTACACATCATCATAGTCGATTGTCCCGGCGGCGCTCGTCAGTCCTAGACGCACAACATTAGCCGTAGCATTACCAGCGTTGCGGGTATCTTGACCCGTTAGACTTAGCTTATTGGACCCGTCAACGACGACATCAACAGTACCGACAGTGTCACTAATTACTATCTTCCATTCGATGTAATAAGTGCTTCCCGCGCTAACGCCAAATGTTGTCGTCCCCAGTGTGACGCTACCTGCGCGGCGTACTGCCAACGTCCCATCAGCATTAAGCACTAAATCAACATGAAGAACTGCTGTGTCCAAAAGAGCTGAGATATCTCTAGCCCCTCCTGGAAGGGCTGCTGGTTTAAACGAAAACCCAATAATCCATGTACCCTGGGCATCGAGAGTTTTTTTAACACTTTGCGCGGTCGTCATTCGCAGCGATGCTGTTGACCTCCGGCCATTACCGGCCGATATCGTGGGGGCCCCGCTGGAGTCGGTCCACTTCTCCGTGATATCCGCCGTGACGTAATGATCGAAGCTGTCCGTGAACCGCAAGGTCATAGTCTCACCTCGTGCCGCTCAACGTGAACGTCAAATTAGCCAGCGTCGCGTCCGGCGTCGCCGGCGCCACGACCTTGAGAATATCGCCCGCCGCGAAGGTCTGCTGGCTCGCCATGATGAAGGTCGCGCTCGTGGCCGAGGCTGCGAAGCGCATGGTGCCGACGCTCGATCCGTTCTTCTGGATGTCGAAGTCGGTCTGGGCGGTCGCCGCTGTGCCCGCCTTGCCCTGGCTGCCGGTCAGGCCGCTAGGGAAGATGACCTGGCGGGTGACGACATGGTGCAGCATGATGAGTGAGGCGGTGGGCGCGCCGTTGTACATGGCCCCCGCGAGATAGGCGTTGTCGCCGATCGTGATATCGGCGTCGGGGGGCGTGAGCACCCGGGTCGTGGCAGTGGTGAGCCCGTCGACCTCGAAGCGGATCTTTTTGGTCGCATCCGCCGAGCCCTTGACGATTGCCGTGGTGTCGGCGAACGGCGGGGCCAGGCCCGCGCCGGCCAGGACGATCCAGGCGGCGCCGTCATAGACGTAGCTTGTATCGAGATCGTTTATCCACAACGCGACCCCCTCCTTGGGCACCCAATAAACCCATGCCGTGCCGATGAACACGGCCACTTGAAAAGCCTTTCCGGCCCATACGCCCGTGGGCGCAGGTCCAATCACGTAACTGTCCCCGTCCGCGGGACTCCCGGGTGGCGTATTTAAATCTTTACTCAGCGCCCTGACGGTACGGCCTTCGTGCTGGCGAAGTGCCTGATTATGGGAGGTCTCTTTTTGGCTTTGGCTCGCGCTGATTTCATCGAGCGCCAACAGGGGTGTAGTCATTGCGTCTGTGCTCTATTTTCCACTCAGCGCCTGTTCGACCGTCCATCCTGAGACCTTGATGCGCTCCCATGTTCGGTCATAATCTACCCCAAATCTCTCGCACAGAGCCGCCAATGGGGTGGATGTACCTTCGTATGCGACCTTCACGGTTGTTCTCCTGTTGCGAACTTGTTCAGTGCGGGTTGCCCAGCGGCAATTGCCTGGTTCATAATTGCCATCATTATCGATGCGATCGATGCTGTAGCCCTTAGGTGGATCGCCCATGTCCGCAAAGAAGTTGGCGAATCGCCTCCATCTTTCGCATACCATGATTCCACGTCCTCCGTAATACTGATATCGGTCGTGGTTTTTGTTCAAGCACCGTCTGGTCATGCGCCACCAAGCGCTATAGGCTTTTGTTTCCGATCCTCCTGCGGTGTGCCCGTGAGTTGTCCTGCGTTCCGCAAGTTGCTCACGTTTCAGGCAACCGCATGATTTACTATTCCCTTTTCTAAGGTTGGCTGAAAGCGCCAAAGTCTTCACGCCGCAATCACAAACGCATCGCCATAATGCCTGGCCGTGTTTGTCTCGCCCAGCTTCACCTACTACCGTCAAGCGCCCGAATCGCAATCCAACGAGGTTGTGTAACGCGCCCACAATCGCCTCCACAGTAGGTCAGTGCTTTGATGAGGGCGGAAGGCAGGCGCACTGTGGGAACCTGCCTTGTCGGGCTGCATACCCTATCCACCTCTGCAATTATACCGTGGCGCTGCCGGGATACCCGCGCGCGACAACGCTACTCTTCTGATAGACGCGGACGCTCACCGCCGCCTGGTTGCCCCCGAAATCCGTACCTTGCTGGCCGCTCGTGTACACCTGGCTCTGGCTCGTGAGATCGGAGAAGGTGCGCTTCAAGGTCACATAGCCCGAATCCCAGATCTCGAGGTCGTAGAGCTCGCTCGTCTCGAACAGCGGCACGTCAACCGCGTCCCGCCACTCGCCAGCAGCGCGCGTGCGCCTGATCCAGGTAATCGTGAGGTCGCCGTTCGCGACTCGCGTGCCCTTGATATTGACCGGGCTATAACATTCGAGCCCGACGCCGGTGTTGGTGAAGGCCTGGGCGGTGGCCTCCTGCAAGTTCTGGCCGACGGAGACGGCCTTGTAGTGGCGTTGAATCGCGATCTCGGAAGTCGCCATCGCCGCCCGATCGACGGTCGTGCGCGTCAGCGCCACGAACGTATCCCCGATCGCATGGTTGCCGAGCGCGTGCTCGGTGCCCTTGCGGCCGCGCAGGAGCTTCGAGAGGGTATAGCTGCCGCCAGCGTTCAAGGTCGCGGTCTGCCATTGGATGAGCTCCCAGCGGCCGTGTACGCCCAGGAAAGCCGCATTCTTGCCGGCGAGCACGTTGGATTCCGTGTCCGAGGCGAGCGTGCCCTGGGTAAGGAACACGGTCACGGTGTTGCCGTTATCCCAGATGGTCGCCGGTCCTGTCGCTAGCGCGGTCGAGGCGGTGCCGATGGCGGCGGCATTGGCCATCGCATCGAGGACGCCGTAGGTCGCGCCGCCGTCGATGCTCTTGTAGAGCATCGCCCCGTCCCACCCCGGCCCGCGTCCGGCCATCGCGTAATAAAACCCGGCGTTGTTGTCGATGTCCTGGAGGATCGGTCCGTCGATGAGTTCGAGCCGGGTGTTCGCGATGGGATCGAAGACAGGCGGCGGAATGGAGTCCGCTTGCGCGCCGGCATCCGAGGTATAGTTCGCAACGTCCTCCGACACCGCCTCGAGCCGCAGTAATCCGGGCGCCCCGAAGTCTACCTTGGTCAGCCGGAGGACGTGCGAGGAGCCGTCGTCGAGGTTGACCGTGATGATGTCGGCCGGGTCGAGGGCGATGGAATCGATGGCGAGCGCGAGCGCATGATGGGTGCGCTCGGTCCAGGCGTTATCCATCAAGATGTTGGCGAGCTGGCGGGCCGAGTCGTTCGTGAGCGCGATCGGCAGCTCCACCGTCACCTGATCCTTGGAGCGGCCGATGAGCCGCTTTTTGATCTGCGTGCCCTGCTGGTAGTCGTATTTGAGCGCGATGTAATGCACCGAGACCGCGTTCGGGAGCTCGACTTCCTGCACCCGGTCGATGGTGATCGGATCGGGCTTGGTCTCGCCAAAGGCGTGGGCCCCGAGCTTGTCTTCGGTCAGCGTGGCGGCGCTAGCCCCGCCGCGCTTCGGAAATTTGAGGATGTAATCGCTCTCGACCCCATCGAAGAGGTAGCAGGTCATGAGCGGATCGATCGCGGCGGCGGCCTCCATCGGCTGCGCCCTAAGATAGCCCGGCACGATATTCGTGAGCTGGGAGACGTTGATATCGCCCGCCGTCAGGCCCGCCTCCACGCAGAGATCGGTCACGATCTGGGAGAGCGCGACGCCGGTCTGCGGTAACTGCCGGACGATCGGGATTTTCCAGGCGGCGCTGCCGATGAGATAACTTGCGCCGTTGTGCGCGAAGAGGCCCCCGCCCGTATCGCGCGCGAGGGTGTCCTCCAGGGCGAAGCTGCCCGGGTCAATCACATAGAGCAGACCGCTGACGCCATTGAGCGCGTAGAGGCGATCGCTCGCCTCCGCGTACACCATACCGCCCGAGCAGGTGGCCGGCAGCGTGCCCGCGAGGCTCAGGATGTTCGTGGCAAGATCGAGCTTGTAGACATTAGTGTGGCTGGTGCTAGCCCACCAGATGAGACCGCGCCCGCGATCATATGAGATGTAGTTGCTCGTGCTGCTGAACTCGGCGACCGTGAACGTGGTCGCCGCGACAGAGAAGACATCGGGTGGGTTCTCGGTCATCGACAGCGGGAACACCCATAGCCAATTGCCGAAGCCGGCAAATACGCCGACGCCGTACTCCTCGGCGGCGAGGGCGCTGAGAACCCAGTTCGGGGGTGCGGGGGCAAGATACCCCAGGAAGACGCCGCTCGCGGCAGCGAACACGGCGGTTATGCCGAGGTCCCCGCCGTTACTGCCGGCGATCAGGACCAGATCGCCTATCGGGTTATACATACAGCAGCCCGGCCAGTGAGTCGATCCGGTGGTAAATTCGATGCTCTGGCTGACGACCATCGCATTGGCGTCCATGATCACGGCGTCGGGTGTGGTGGTCAATCCGGGTGATTTCGAGGCCGCCCAGAACTTACGCGTGCTGGGGACATAGGCCATTTGCCCGCCACCGTTGAACGGGATCTCCTTCACCAGCGCCCCGGTGCCGGTGTTGTAGACTTTTACGCTGTTGGCAGTGCCGTCGTACTGCGCCCAGAGATAACCGGTCTCGGGATCGACCGCTTCGCTTCCTGGGCCGCCGTCGGCGTCGAACTGGGAAATCGCGGGGAGCGTGCCCGAGCCGGCCGTGACGACTTCGCCCGAACAGTGCGGGATGGCGTTGCCGAAGACATCGAGCGGCAGGGCCGTGAATACCAGATAGGCCGTGTGCCGGTAGGGGGGCACGCTGCCCGCGCCGTGGATGGCTTCGAGGGTGGGATCGGGGTTTTGGGTGACGGTGCCCGTGTAGAGCTTGAAGAATTTTTTGTGCTCGGCGCTGAGCGCGATGGCGGTCGAGCTGGCGGTGTCCGAGACATCGTACCAGAGCTTGTTATTGAGCCAGATCCGGCGCACCCCCACAATCGGCCCCTCGCAGAGCGAGACCGCGAAATCGCCGTAATAGTTGTAAGTGATCTGGGTCGTGGACCCGCCGCCGCCGAAGCCCTTACCGCCCCCACCAAGGTCCTCCTCGGTTTTGATCTCGAACTTCCGCCCGTCGATGACGTTGCCCGCGATCCGCATCGATCCCCAGGCGCGCGCGAGCGGCGCGCCGCGGGCCGAGGACTGGATGGCGAGATCCCCGAGCCGCGGCCCCTCGATGATGTTCTTGGGCTTGCTCTTGACGAGGCTATAGATCGCGAACCCGATCTGAACGGCGGCGACGACGAACTGCACGGCTACATCTTCTCTCCCTCTCCCGCCGGGAGAGGGTTGGGGTGAGGGGGAGAAAGTCCCCGGAAACGATAGGCACGGGTGACGCGCGAGGTCCACACCGAATCGAGCCGGTGCTCGACGACCCCCTGGCGCCCGCAGTGGATAACGTAGGGCTCGGGCTCGACGACAGTCAGCATCGCCACGTGCTGGTCCTCGCGCGCGAAGCGGATGAGCAGGAGGTCTCCCGGTCTCAAATTCTCGAGCGGCGCCGGCATGAGCAGCTCGCCCATGCGCCGCCGCAGCTCACCGCCCGCAGGCTGCCTGGAATAATCGGTCGGCAGGGATTCGGCGAGCTCCGGCGTGATGACGCCTGCCTCGACGGCGGCCCCACGGAGAAAGCCCACGCAATCAGCGCCCAGGCCCTTGACGCTCGCCTGATGGCGGTAGGGCGTCTGGAGCCAGGTCCGGGCGGCGGCGATCAGGGTTAGCGCGTCAGTCATTGGAAGCGTTACTTGACAAGGTGTTACCCTATGACTGCGGCCTATCGGGGCCCGAGAGCAGCCAATCGGTGCCGGGAATGTGGGGGAAGCCGCCGTAGTTCTTGTTGTTGAACTTCGCGACGCAGGTCGGGTAGTCCTTGGCGCAGCCGGCGTGCACGCTGTAGCCGTCGCCGATGGCGATGTTGAAGGGCATATCGAGCGAGAGGGTGAACTGCTTGGTGGCGCTGGTGTAGCGCTTGACCTCCATCGGCAGGCCGTTATTCAGTCCCGAGGTCCAGGTGAGCTTGCCGCCGTCGAACCAGCGATCCGCCTCGCTGCGCGCCGTATCGATGAACTGGTGCCGGTTCGCAAACGAGGTCACGGTCCCCGCGACCGTGAAGCTGGCCAAGTTGACCCCGCATTTCGCGTCGCCTAGGTCCCAGGGGCAATCGACCTCGTGGCTCCGGCCGATGCGCTGCTTCAGCAACTGCTTCAGCGAGCGAAATTCGGTGCGCGCGTCGATCTGGCCGACCGAGGCCTGGCCGAGCCGGCCGCGGGCGAGCTTGATTAGGAAAGCGTCCGGGAAATAGTAGTCAACGAGAAACACGTGCAGCTCGGCGTAGTCATAGCGGCCGATCAGCACATCGGTCCGGGAGATGGCCGCCGAGTCGAGAAGGGTCTCGACGTCGAGATTGTCCACGGAGAGATCGGATGCGCCCGACACCGCGGTCGCCCGGACCATGCCCGAGCTCGCCTTGTAGACGACGCCGGCAACCACCAGGTCCTCGTGATAATCGGTGAACCCGAGCACCACCCCATCGGTGCGCGATAGCTTCCAGCACATCGCGAGCGTGGTGACTTCCTTCGCGAGGTGGGTGGTCGCGGCCGAGGTCAGGGTTTTCATGGCCGCAGCTCCACGATCGGCAAAGTGAAGAGGTAATGAAAAGCCTGGAGCGTCGCCTTGTCATAGGCGTCGAACCGGGTCTTGATCTCGTCTGTATCGAAGCGCACGGGGACATCGAACTCCCCCGACCAAGTGAGCGTATCCGAGCTCGTCTTCGCGCTCGAAAATGTCACGATCCCGGTGTTGGTATCAAGGGTGTAACCCGAGAGCTGCTCGACCGCGTTGACGAACACCTTGACCGTGCTGCTGATGGGTTTCTTGATGTCGCGATCGATATTCTGGGTCGCCTGGGTGTAGCGCTTTTTCATCTGGTAGGCGACACCGCCGTCGCCCACACCGGTACCGAGCCGCCCGTTCGCGACGGTGGCCGTGAAATCGGCGAAGTCCTTGAATCGAAAACCGAGGGCCCGTCCTTGGACCGCCCGGAAAAACTTGACGATGGCCTCGAGCTCCTGCTGGTGCATGACCCGCTCGCCCAACTCCCAGCGCCCGCGCGCCTGGGCCCAGTTGGCGTTGCGCTTCTCGCGGCCGGAGTGGGTGACGACCACGTTGGTGTTGAACGCGGGGCCCCCGGCGGTCTCGAAAATGATCTCCCCGTCGTTGATGCGGGTCTCGATGTAATCCGGCATCAGCGGTTCCTCCTGGACGCCCTATCGAGCGCGATCTGGAGCTCGGTCGCAATCTGGCCGCGCGACTGCCGGAAGCTATTCCCGTCGGGTGTGTTGACGGTCATCTGGACCATCACCCCGCCGTTCAGCCGGTGCCGGGGATCGTTGCGGGTCAGGACCTCCTCGCCCGCTTCGAGGATCGCCGGGACCTCGTTCGAACGCAGGCCGAGCATCCCCCCATCGTGTAATCGCGGCGCGCCGGCGAATGCGAATGCCGGGATCATGCGTCCGCGCCCGCCCTCTCCCGCGATGCCGCCCTGGTGGAAGAAAGCGCCGAAGAGGCTGCCCAGTAGGCTCAGCCATCCGCCGGCCCCGCTACCGCCCCCGGCGCTGCCGGCAAACAGGCTGCCGATCCCGGAGATGAGGCTCGAAAACCCGGAGCTGAAGCCGCTGAAGATCGAGCTGATGGAACTGAACAATCCGCTAAACCCCTGCGAGAAGAGATCCCCAATCTGCGAGAAGAACCCGGTCGTCGAGGCCTCGACGCCCTCGGCCAGGGTGCCGGCCTCCTCGACCGGAGCCAACGTCTGGGGCCCGCCGCCGAGCAGATCGCCCAGGAGCGATGCCCCCTGCCCGGCCGCTCTCGCGGCGGGAAGATTAAGGACGTTGGCGTAGATGGGGTTGAGCGGGGTCGATCCCGGCTCGTCGAAGGCGCCGCCCAGTGGCCCCAGCACGCCCTTGAAAACTTCGAGAAAGCCCGCCTTGAGGGTCGCCGCCAGGCCCTCGCTCACGGCTTGTTGCAGGAGCTGCGCGGACTGCCCGGTAAAGCTGTTTTCGTCCTCGACCCGCCGTTGCTCCTCGCGGCCTCGATTGACCCCATCGCGGGCCAACTCCTCGGCGCGGGACTGGGCCTCGCGGGCCTCGCGGATGGCGTTCTCGCGGGCGAGCGGGTCCTCCACCTCGTCGCGAATGCGGCGGATATGGGCCTCGACATCGAGCCGGTTGAGCTCGACCTTGGCCAGCTCGAGCTCGGCGGCGCGCACCGCATCGAGGGCCTGGACGATGGCCTCGGCCGCGCCCTCGATCTTGAAGCCGTTGACCACGAACTCGGCCGCGGCGCTAGTCCAGTTGTCGATGAACCCCACCGCGATGTCCTCGATGTTCTCCCCGAGATTCCGCAGTGCCCCGTCGAGTTGATCGAGCTTGTTGGCGATGCCGCCGAAGGTGATCTCGCGGAACTCCGATGCGAAGGTGGCGTTGAGCTGCCGGAGCTCGTGGTCGACTTCGCGAATGCGGTCCTCGAGGAGCCTAAGCTCGCGCTCGCGTTCCTTGATCCTTTGAGTTTGCTCGGCCGCGAGCTTCCCGTCGCGCCCATCTAAGGTTTGGAGCTTCTCGACCTCCGCCGCGATGATCTCCCGGAATTCCTTACCCGCGGCTTGGAGAGTCGCGCGCACGCCTCCCAGCCGCGCGACGCGCTCGGCCTTGGGCACCAGCTCCGCCGAGGAGCTGCTGAAAACATCATCGAGGGCGAGCTGCACCCGGGCGCGCGTCGCCTCGAACTGGGCTTCGATCTGCTCGAACTCGGCGCGCGCCACCTCGGAGTCGATGATGCGCTTGACGATCTTCTGTCCGGCATCATTGCCCTCGGCCGCGAGCCGGCCGAGCAGCTCCTTGAACTCGCCCTCGATCTGTAACCTTCGCGCCTCGGCGGTCTTGCCTTCGGACTCGAGCAGCCGAGCCCTGAGATCGTCGAGCTGCTTGGCGAGGTCTTGCTCGGCCTTCAACTGCTCGCGCCGGGCCTCGGCCGCCACATCCCCGCGCTTGCGCTCGAGGATGGTGATATCCGTAGTCAGCCGCGCGACCTCGCCTTGGTCCTTGGCGAGGGCGAGCGCCTGGCGCTTGGCGCCGATCTCGACATCGATGCCGGCCAGGGCGATCTCGGTTCGCTTGCGGTAAAACTCCCGGAAGGAGATCAGCTCGTCCTCGAGCTGCGCATTGAGGAGTCTTTGCTCGCGTTCGAGCGCATCCTGGGTGAGCGCGATGGCGCTCTCGATCGACTGCTTGACATCGTTGGCCGCATCGGCCGCGCCCTTCGCGCCGGTCTTGCCGGCCTGCCCGAGCAGCGCCGAAAAGTCGAATGGCTTCTCCGCGCCCTGGCCCTGGAGCTTTCGGAGCGACTCGGTGCGCGCCCGCACCTCATCAAGTTCTTTTAGGGTTTGCTGGGCGTCGCGGTCCAGGTTCCCTTGGCGGAATTTCCCGCCTGAATCCTTCGCCACCTGCGCCTGGAACCGGCGCAGCACATCGAGCTTGGTCTGTAGCCGGCCGGACTCGCGATCTAGATCCGAGAGAGCGGCGCCGATCTGCGATCCGCCGGCGGCCGCGACTTTGGTGGAATCGGTGAACTGCTCGATCAACTGGTCGGCTTTGAGCACCGCCGAGGAAGCCTTGCGGCCGGCCGCCTCGGCGGTATTGCCCCACAAGAGCCAAGCCGTCGCGCCTAGAGACAGCGCGGTGGTGATGGCCCCGATTGGACCCCCGAGGAACGCCAGCGTCCCGCGCAGCACCCCCGCCACCCGGCCGGTCGCGGCCATCCCCGCGGCCATCGCGGTTTGCGCCGCGGTGTTGGCC
>JBOIDH010000020.1:0-12649 GCA_050740495.1 Gammaproteobacteria bacterium
CGCCTTGTTCCAATCCTTGCTCGGATTGGCGCTTTTTCTTTTTATCATCAGCTGGCTCTTGTCTCCGCGGATGGGGTTCATCGGTTTGGCCCAATTGTGGGAGCGCTCGCTGATGAATATCGGCACTCCTTTCGAGCAATGGCTGGCGGAACTGGCGAAATTAGCGGACCAGCAGCAGTCTCCGGATCAGTTCTTCGACGCGTCCCTCAACAAGCTCATTAGCTTACCGTGGTTTGAAGGCGCCGCTTGGGTAACCAAGACGGCGAGCGCCGAGATCGGGCGCGTGTCGGAGCATAGCACGACGTTCAGGAACGGCGACGTGAGCGTCATTTTGTATGCGCGCCGGCCGATGGGGCCGGGTCTATTGCTACATTGCAAGCTGTTGGTGGAGGTGTTGGTCCAGTTTTACCTTGCGAAACTCCGCGAGCTGGAGCTCGCGAATCGTACTCACCTCCAGGCCATTTATGAAACTGGGGCGCGCGTCGCGCACGACATCAAGAATTTACTGCAGTCGCTACATACCCTGACGAGTGCCATTAAGTTCAAGTATAACGACGATGAACAAGCCGCATCGACGCAGCCGCGGACAACACTGATTCTAAAAAGGCAACTACCGCTTATCATTCAGCGCCTGCAGCGCGCGCTTGACAAGCTGCAAGCGCCTGAGAAGGCGAGTGTGACGCACGTCGATGTGGCGGACTGGTGGCACGACGCAACCACCCGCCATGGGCACAACGGCGTTGAGTTCCGGGCAACAATCGGCACGCATACGGCGATCCCAGCCGATTTATTCGATAGCGTGATCGACAACTTACTGGAAAACGCCTATCTCAAACGACGGGCGGAAACTCGCATAGGGATTACCGTGATTCTTCGATCGGAGGAAGAGGGTGTTTGTATGACGGTGTGCGATCAGGGAAGCGCCATTGATACCGCCAGAGCCAATGAACTTTTTAAACAGCCTGTATTATCATATGGTGGACTGGGTATCGGACTTTACCAAGCCGGTCAGCAAGCGGCACTCTCTGGATACACACTTGCGCTGAGTGAAAACAAGCCTGGCCAGGTATGTTTCTCGCTATCCACCAAGGCTACGGCCTGGAGCTAAGGAAGCTCCCTAAAAGCCAAGGCTCGACAGCAATGAATCCACTTCGTCTTGAGTTGAAACCTTGCTTTCCTCGCCCGCCATAGTGAGCGGGGGTCCCGCGGCATGAACGCCGTTGCTTTTTTTTACACGGGCCTTGCGCCGCGTGCTCGATATTCGGATCAGATCCACCAAACTACGCTCGACATCTTGTACGACTTCAATGACGCGACGTATGACTTGCCCGGTAAGGTCTTGGAAATCCTGTGCCATTAAGACTTCGGAGAGATTCTTGTGCAGTTTTTGTGAGTCTGCTTTGACCTTAACGATGAAATCCGTGTACGGATGATCGTCTGCACCGGCGATATCGAATTGCGCCGTTTCGCGCGTCTGGCGGCGATGAAGCTCTAGGATCTTATCCGCGTTGATCGCCATGGTGTCTACGATGGGCAGCAACTCTTCGACGGCGTTAAGGGTTCGATGCGCTGCTTCCTCGGTCTTCGTGATGACGGCGTTTAGCCGCTCTTTGGCATCAGGGATGTCAGTCTTGGTAATTCCGATCAAGCGCGCGTCAAGCCTTATGGTGAGCATTGCATTGTGCAGTCCACGCGTGAGTTTACCGATCTCCACGAACAGACTGGCCTCGCGGCTCGCGGCGATCCTCTCCAAGATTCCATTCGCCTTGGCATCGTTGCCCTGTTCGAGCGCGGTTACAAGGCTACGTGCCTTACTTAAAAGCGCCTTATCGTTCACGGCGTAGTTCCTTTCCAGTACGCTGTCGCATCGGTTTTAGGCCTTAACGCGTTCCCATATTTTCTCAATCTTTTCTTTTAGCGTATCCGCCGTGAAGGGTTTCATGATATAGCCGTTTACGCCGACCTGCGCCGCCTCAACAACCTGATCTCGCCTGGATTCCGCGGTGACCATGAGCACCGGCAAAGTGCTTAGATGCGTGTCTGACCGAATCGCTTTCAGTAGATGAAGGCCGCTCATGCCAGGCATGTTCCAATCGGTGATCACGAAGTCAAAACCGCCGCTTTGGAGCAACGGCAGCGCGCTATTACCGTCATTCGCCTCGTGGGTGTTCGAAAACCCAAGCTCTCGCAATAGCGTCTTAATGATTCGCCTCATGGTAGAAAAGTCATCTACTATCAGGATTTTCATGTCTTTGTTCATGCATACCTCCTAAAGCACCGCGCCGGCGATCGCGGCTGCTAGAATCTACTCGTCGTTAAGGCACTTGCTCATACGGGCCCTCAACCTGATCAATGCCTGAGAGTGAATCTGACAGACGCGTGATTCACTTACGCCCAACACTTCCCCAACCTCTCTTAGATTGAGTTCATCGTCGTAATAGAGAGACATGACTAAGCGTTCTCTCTCGGGCAGGCCATTGATCGCGTTCGCCAGTGCTTGCAGGAAATCTTGGTTCTCCGCGTATTCATGTGGTATCGGAAATTTCTGCGTAAAACCTTCCGTCGTCCCTTCTACTCTCAATGGCACGTCCTCGAAGCTGAATACCTTGTGTGCTGTGGCATCATGGAGGATCTGATAGTATTCATCGAGCGTAATGCCTAGCCGCTCGGCCACCTCCGAGTCGCGCGCATCACGCCCTTGCTCTGCTTCAATTTCTTGTACGGCTTTGGCCACTTGTCGAGCCTTGCGGTGCAGCGAGCGGGGGGCCCAATCGCCCTTACGGATCTCGTCAAGCATCGAACCGCGGATGCGGATCCCGGCGTAGGTCTCGAAGCTTGCCCCTTGCGAAGGATCGTAATTTCGCGAGGCTTCCAGCAAGCCGATCATTCCTGCTTGAATCAGATCATCGATTTGCACGCTGGGCGGCAGCCGACTAATGAGGTGATGCGCAATCCGTTTAACGAGCGGGCCATACCGCGTTATTAGATCATCAGCATATGGCTGGCTGGCGCTTGCTCGAGCAGTCGTCCTGGATACTGCCGATTTGTTCACCGCTTGACTGCCCCCGCCGCCTGGCCAGACTGAATAAGTCGTTCAACAAAAAACTCGAGTTTGCCGCTTGCCGCTGTCGGCGTGGGCCATTTATCGGATTGGATGGCAATATTCTTGAATGCCGCCGCGGTGGTGCTCTCTGGATGCGCCTCATAGAGAGCGCGCCGGTATAGAGCCAGGTTGGTGATGCGATGGTCGTATGGGATCGTACCGATGAGGTCAAGAGCGACGTCGAGGAACTGTTCCGTGATTACTACAAGCTTTTGGAAAAGCACCTGTCCTTCTTGGGCGCTGTGCGCCATGTTCATGAGTACCCGAAACCGGGATAGCCCGTAATCGCTATGTAATATCTTGATCATCGCGTAGGCGTCCGCCAACGAGCTAGGATCATTACAGACAACGATAATGACCTCTTGGGATGCCGTACAAAATCGTATGACGTTATCGGATAACCCAGTGGCTGTATCAACAATCAGTACATCGGTCATGTGCGCGAGCGCGCTGAATGCATTGACCAGCCCGGCATGTTCGGTGGCGCTCAGCGCCGTCATACGTCTGGTCCCGGAGGAAGCCGGAATGACGTTAATTCCGTAGGGGCCGCGAAGCACAATATCCTCAATGCCGCAGCTACCCTCGATGACATGCGATAGGTTTAAGACCGGTTGTAGATCCAGCAGAACATCGACGTTGGCCAATCCGAGGTCAGCGTCGAGCAGGGTCACGGCCTTCCCGAGGGCGGCAAAAGCGAGGCCCAGGTTGATGGCGACGGTGGTTTTACCCACGCCGCCCTTGCCACTGGTAATAGCCAGGACGCGGATCGGGGATCGACTTCCGGGCCGCGGCGTGTGGCGCAGCACGGAACTAGGCTGCGCCGAAACCATCGCGCATCTCGCCGTGTGATTGCCGTTGATCACATATTTTGTTCGGCCCTTTGAGCATTTGATTTTATAAACAGGATTCGACAGGGACCCTTTCGGGCATTGACTCGGCGGAAGAAAGCAAAGAGTGATCCAGTAACCTGTTGCCTGGCATGGCAGGCGTTTCTTCCATAGGGACCAACAAGTTAGTAAACGATAAGAGCGCGCGGGCCCGAGTCAGGCACGTTCGTGAGCTTGACGGGGCCGCGCATTAATTTCGTTTTATTCGCCAGAATCTCGACGAAGGTACGTAGGCCGCGGGCTATTAAAGTAATTTTCCGTAATAACGATAATCGAGATGCCTAAAGGCGGGGTGCTCCGAATTAATCGCGTTATAGAGCGTGGAGAAGATCAAGATGGCAACGGTGTTAACGATCTTGGCGGTCGATGACTCGCGTTCCGTGCGTGACATGGTGTCGTTCACCTTGAGAAACGCCGGCTTTGACGTCATCGAGGCCGTCGACGGTGTAGACGCATTGAATCGGGCGCGGAGCGGTAACGTCAGTCTTGTCTTGACCGACATCAACATGCCCAATATGGACGGAATCGCGCTCATCAAGGAGCTGCGCAAGCTACCCGGCTACCGGTTCACCCCCATCCTGACGCTGACCACGGAATCGTCTCCAGAAAAGAAGGTGGAAGGTAAAGTGGCAGGCGCCACGGGCTGGATGGTGAAACCGTTTAATCCCGATCAACTCATCGCCACCATCAGGCGGGTGATCGCCTAGCGCGTATGCCTTCGGGCGCGCTCGCGGCAAATACGGCATACGGCACGGCGGGACCAGCAAGCTAATCAGCAGCGAGCCTCGAGCGTCAAAATAGCGGGGGCCTACGAGGGAACTCTTTATGCCGGTAGATTTATCCCAGTTTCACGAAACCTTTTTCGAAGAGAGCTTCGAGGGACTCGGAGTGATGGAGTCCGGGCTCTTAGCCTTGATCCCCGGGGATGCCGATCCCGAATCGATTAACACCCTCTTTCGGGTAGCGCACTCGATAAAGGGTGGCAGTAGCATGTTTGGGTTCACCACGATAACCGAATTTACCCATGTTATCGAAACCCTGTTGGACAGGGTAAGGTCAGGGAAGTGCGCGGTCACGCAAGGCATTGTCGATTGTCTCCTCCAAGCCGTCGACTTCTTACGCCACATGCTTGCGGCGGTGAGGGACAACACGGGCCACGACGCCGAACGCGGCGGCAAGGTCCGGGAGCAATTGGAAGAGATGCTCGAGAACAGCCATCGAGGAAACGTCACGGCCAGCCCCGCCCCAAAAAAAGTCGAGGGCGCCGTGACGGACAATGCGGCGCACGGGTGGCATATCAAATTTCGACCCCATCGGCGCTTGCTGACGACCGGGAATGACCCGTTGCCGATGCTCAGAGAGCTGTCCTTACTCGGGGATCTCGATGTGTCGATCGATGTCTCGAAGCTTCCGCGCTTCCAGGATCTCGACCCCGAGGCGTGTTTCCTCGGCTGGGATCTCATGCTGCATAAGGCGATACCGCGTACGCAGATCGCGGAAATATTTGAGTGGGTTGAGAGCGACTGCGACCTCGAAATAACACCGATTGCGAGGACTACTTTGCAGGCGAATGCCGGACTTAGCGGCGAGGCCGTTCCGATTCAACCCGGGGATCCCACGCCCCACGCTAGCCGGTTCTCCGCGCCGGCGACTGGGCCAGCGCCGGGCGCGGATGAAGCTTATACCTTCGTGGAGCGTAGGAAAGATCCATCGGCCGGGGATGCATCTTCAATCCGAGTCAAAATCGAAAAGTTCGATGCGCTTATCAACATCGTGGGTGAGCTCGTCATCACCCAGTCCATGCTGAGCCAGATCGGTGAGGACTTGGCTGCGAGCAAGATCGACAAGCTCCGCGACGGTCTGATCCAGTTGACCCGTAACACGCGCGAGCTACAAGAGAGCGTGCTCGGAATTCGTATGCTGCCGATCAGCTTCTCGTTTAATCGTTTCCCGCGTCTCGTGCGCGATATGAGCCGGCAGCTTTGCAAGAAGATCGATCTCACGGTCTCAGGCGAGCAAACCGAGATCGACAAGACGGTGCTCGAAAAGCTCAGCGACCCGCTCGTGCATCTCGTCAGGAACTCACTCGACCATGGAATAGAGCTCCCCGAGATACGCAAGGCGTGCGGCAAGGACGAGACCGGTCGCGTGCATCTCCACGCTTATCACCAAGGCGGAAACATCGTGATCGAGGTCGCGGACGACGGCGCGGGGTTAAATAAAGAGAAGATTCTAAAACGCGCGCGCGAGCACGGGATCATTGGCGAGCACGAGGCGCTCGCCGAGGATAGAATCCACGAGCTTATTGTCCAGCCTGGGTTTTCTACCGCCGATACGATCACGGACATCTCGGGCCGCGGGGTCGGCATGGACGTGGTCAGAGGTAATATCAAGGATCTCGGCGGGAGCATCGAAATCAAATCCGAAGAAGGCCTGGGATCGACCTTTACGATCCGCTTGCCGCTAACGCTGGCGATCCTCGATGGTCAACTGGTTCGGATCGGGCGGCATATTTATATCATCCCGCTGGTCTCGATCGTGGAATCACTGCAGGTCGCTCCGAAGTGCGTCAGCCGGATCGCCGGTAAGGGGGAGATTTACAAGCTGCGCGCGGAATACCTGCCGATTATTAGGCTTTATAAGGTATTTAATGTAATCCCCGACAACGAACGGATCGAGAGCGGGATCTTGGTCGTCGTCGAAGATGATGGCCAACGCGCGGGTATCTATATCGATGAGCTGCTCGCGCAACAGCAGATCGTTATCAAGAGTCTGGAAACGAACTATACACGTGTGCCTGGTATTTCCGGGGCAACGATACTCGGCGACGGCACGGTGGCGTTGATTCTCGATGTCCCAGGGGTGGTGGGGTTGTCAAGGAACTTTGTAGCGGTCGGATTTGGAACCGATACCCATGAAACGGCGGTAAGGGCCGCATAGGAGCGACGCATGAATCTAGAACAACAGATAAACGAGACGACCCAGCCTATGCCTACGGCGGCGGGTCAATATCTGACCTTTATCCTCGCCGGCACGGAATACGGCGTCGATATCCTCCGTGTGCAGGAGATCAAGGGCTGGGATACGGCCACGGAGATCCCCAACACGCCAGAGTACATTCGCGGCGTCATTAACCTCCGTGGCACCATCGTACCCATCGTCGATCTGCGGAAAAGGTTTCATATGGAAGCGGTTGCCTATGGCAATACCACCGTCGTGGTGGTGCTCAAGGTTAAGGGCGCGGGCGGGGAGCGTACCATGGGATTCGTCGTGGACGCGGTGTCGGATGTCTACAACGTAACCGTTGACCAGATCAAGGCGGCGCCAAATTTCGGCACCTCGGTGAGCGCCGAAATCGTTAAAGGGCTCGCCGCGGTCGGGGACAAAATGGTGATTCTGCTCGATATCGACCAGTTGGTCGATACGGGCGTCGCGATGGCTGAACAAGTCGTTACCCATTAAGCCGGATCCCAAACCCCGCGGTGAACCCTAGAAGTCGTATAAACCGGTTCGATCCGGAGAGGAAAAGACCATGAGACTGAAATTCTACGATGAATTATACTTTGGGAAGAAGCTATTTATCCTGGCGGCGGTGTTCGCCCTGCCCTCGCTTTATCTTCTGTACGATCAAGCGTCGGTTCAGCACTATGCCGCCGCCGGAGGCATCGCTTTCTGCCTGGCCCTGGGCGCGTGGCTGTATTTCCACGTGATCGATATCTTCGTCAAGCCCTTCGAAGGCGCGATCCGGATCCTGGAGAAAGTCGCGAACGGCCAGCTTGACAACGAATTTGCCGTGGACACCCGTGACGAGGTCGGTTGGCTCCTGCATACCATCAAGACCACGCAAAAGGGCTTGGCGCAGTTGGCGGTGGAGGCGCGCTCGGTGGCTCATGCCGTTCAAAAGGGTTCCCAGGAGATCGCCCAGGGTAATACGGATCTGTCCCAGCGCATCGAAGAGCAGGCCGCCAGCCTCGAAGAGACCGCATCCAGCATGGAAGAGCTTACGGGCACGGTGCGCCAGAACGCCGATAATGCCCAACAAGCGAACCAGCTCGCGGTCAGCGCGCGCGAGCACGCGGAGAAAGGCGGGGAGGTGGTCGGCAAGGCCGTGGCGGCGATGAGCGAGATCAATACCTCCGCGAAGCGGATCGCCGACATCATCGGGGTGATTGATGAGATTGCCTTTCAGACCAACCTTCTGGCCCTGAACGCGGCAGTGGAAGCGGCGCGCGCCGGGGAGCAGGGACGTGGGTTCGCGGTGGTGGCCGGCGAGGTGCGCAACCTGGCGCAACGGAGCGCCGAGGCCGCCAAGGAAATCAAGGGCCTCATCCAGGACAGCGTCAAAAAGGTGGAGGAAGGCGCACGGCTCGTGGACGCCTCCGGGTCGACGCTCGTGGAGATCGTGGCCTGGGTGAAGAAGGTCTCGGCCATCATCGCGGATATCGCGGCGGCCAGCCAGGAACAGTCGGCGGGGATCGAGCAGGTGAACAAGGGCATCACGCAAATGGATCAGGTGACGCAACAGAATGCGGCATTCGTGGAAGAGATGGCGTCCGCGAGTCAGTCCATGAACGAGCAAGCGGTACACCTCATCCAGGCGATTCAGTCTTTCAAGCTCAAGGACGATCACGCGGCGCAAACGGCGCCGGCCCCCAAGGAAAGAAAGTCCTTAGCCCCCCTTGCCGAGCGGCGTCAATTTCGCCGGCCGTGGAGTGCCGAGAAGAACGAGGCCATGCAAGGGCGGACCGTGGAGAAGAGTGCGGTCAAGCATGTCGCGGTAGCGCAAGGGAATGCCGAGGGCGGCTGGGAGGAATTTTGACCGTGGTTTTTTGCTAGCCGCTCGCTACGATTTTTTCACAAGCTCTGAGTTCGGCCGCAACGATGCGCGGGGGGACGACAGCATGACGAGAAAGCGTGAGGTCGCAGGACATGAAAGCACCTTCAAGGAGACGTTTGCGGCGGAACAAACCGCGCCGCGCACAGAGGCCCTCGCGGCGGAGGTTGCCGGGACTGATCGCCTAGCCGCGGGATGCGGATCTCCGGAAGGCCCGCGAACGCGGATACAGCAGACGGATCGCCCGCGCAAGCCGAAGCGCGGCCCGCCGCCCGGAGAGGAGCGCACGCTAGCCTCCGCCCCGGCCGGACCCGTGGATCCGATCCTCGATCTGGGCGAGAGACTCACGATCGCCAAGGTGGGCGAGATTAAGGAACACCTGGCGGCGTTTCTACAAGTTCCGGCGGCGTTTTTGGTCGTGGACGGTTCGCGGGTCGCTGCCGTGGATACCGCCGGCTTGCAGTTGCTGACGGTTCTTTGTCATGAAATGCACGCGCGGGGGATCGAGGTGCTGTGGCGAGAAGCAAGCGCAACCTTGCGGCAGGGCGCCGCGACCTTAGGTTTAGTGGAACGCTTGCGGTTGCATGAGCTTTAGGAAACCTTCGCCTGCGAGGGTCGCTTGGTAGCGAAGGGATCTTAAATGAACCTCCGGGCCGCGTCGGCCAACGACGAAACAATGTTCGACGGAGCGCACCGAGAAGCGCCCGGGCCCGGCTCGAGCGATGTGCACGAGTCCGTCGGGCTCCTCCACGTTGCCGTTGCCCAGATGGATGTGACGATGCACGAGGGTGATGTTTCGGTCGCGGCCTTGTCGGGAGCCTTGTCCTCGATCGCAGCCAGCCTCAAGCGCATTGGGCAGTGCGCGCGGGAGAGTCCTTCCGCCGGGGAGCCCGCCCAAAAGGGGAACCTGCCGGCATCATGCTCAACCCTGGCTAAAAAGGTCGAAGCAGCGATCATGGCGATCCAGTTCTATGATGCCATGACGCAGAAGCTCACGCACATCTCGGAAAATCTCCAGGCTCTCGCCTATTTTATAGCGGACCCAGGGCGGGTCGACCGGCCCAGCGCATGGCATGCTTTGAAGCAGCGGACCCGTGCGCGGTTCACGATGGAGAGCGAGCGGCGGGTGTTCGATGCGCTCATGCGCGGGATGCCGATGGAGGAGGCCGTACGCGCCGCCAAAGGCGCCGAACCACCGCCCGCGGGCGCTATCGATCTTTTCTGAGCGGCGGACCAAAATGAATGCACACACCGCGGCGACCAAGCTGGAGCGGGAGTTCGCGTTCAAGGACAAGCATTTCGAACTGTTACGCCGATGCGTGCGCGAGCACACCGGAATCGCGCTCTCCGATGCCAAGCGGGAACTGGTCTACGGCCGCTTGTCGCGCAGGCTTCGCAACCTCGGGATGGATAATTTTGACGCCTACTGCTCGCTCATCACGGCCGGCGACAATGAGGAGATCGACCACTTCGTCAATGCCATCACCACCAACCTCACAGCCTTCTTTCGCGAGTCGCATCACTTCGATCATTTGGCCGCGCTCCTGCCGCGCTTAATCGAGAAGAATCAGGGCACCCGGCGTCTGCGGATCTGGTCGGCGGGCTGTTCGAGCGGGGAGGAAGCGTATTCGATTGCCATCGCGGTACGAGAAACGATTGGTGATCCACCTGGCTGGGACGTGAAGATCCTGGCGACGGATATCGATTCCAATGTACTCGCGGCTGCCGCGAACGGAGTTTATCACCTGACGCGGGCGGATGGGTTGTCCCGGGAGCGATTGAGCCGTTGGTTTCTGCGCGGCCAGGGGAAAAACGCGGGGATGCTCCGGGTGGTTCCCGATCTTCAGGAGCTTATCACCTTCCGCCAGCTTAACCTCATGCAGCCGTGGCCGCTCCGCGGCCCCTTTGATATTCTCTTTTGCCGCAACGTCGTCATCTATTTCGGCAAGGAGACGCAACGGGTATTGTTCAGCCGGTTCGCCGACGTGCTTGCTCCGGGCGGGACTCTTTTCATCGGACACTCGGAGTCCTTGTTCAAAGTCAGCGAGCGTTTCAAGCTCTTGGGCAAGACGGCTTACCAAAGGATTCTGTGATATGCAATCGCACGCGCCAAGCCATGCCCGCCAACCGCCATCCCCGCTGCCTGGCTTCGCACACATCACTCGCTATTGGGACAGCTTGCATCAGCGGTTCGCCGCCAAGATCCTGCCAGGCGAATATTACGTTACCCGTCGCGAGGAGTTGATCGTCACCGTCCTCGGATCATGTATCTCGGCCTGCGTCCGCTGCCGTGCGACCGCGATCGGCGGCATGAACCATTTCATGTTGCCCCAGAGCCGCGCGGAGGGTGACGGCACGTGGGCCGGCACCACGGTCAACGCGGCAACGCGATACGGCAATTATGCGATGGAGCACATGATCAACGATCTTTTGAAAAACGGGGCGGGCCGTAAATACCTCGAAGTCAAGATCGTCGGCGGCGGCCGCGTCTTGAAACAGATGAGCGATGTGGGACAGCAGAACATCGAATTCGCCAGAGCTTATTTGCAGGCGGAGGGTCTCAGCGTCAGCGCCGAGGACGTCGGCGATATCTATCCGCGCAAGGTGTACTACGATCCTCGCAGCGGCAAGGTGTCCGTGAAAAAACTGCGCTCCCTGCACAACGATACGATCTTCGAGCGCGAGAACCAGTATCGGAGTCATATTGAAAGCGCTCCGGTGGGCGGTGACGTTGAGTTGTTTTACGGGTCGATTCGATGAGCAAGATACGGGTGGTGGTGGTCGATGACTCGGCGGTGGTGCGCAAGGTCTTAACCGCGATCCTAAACTCGGACCCGGGTATTGAAGTCGTCGGCGTGGCCTCCGATCCCTATCTGGCGCGTGACAAGATCAAAAAGCTCAATCCGGATGTCATCACCCTCGACGTGGAAATGCCGCGCATGGACGGGGTTACGTTTCTCAGAAATCTCATGCGCCTGCGGCCCATGCCGGTGGTGATGGTCTCCTCGCTCACCAACGAGGGGGCGGAGATCACGCTCGAGGCGATGGAGATCGGGGCGGTGGATTTCGTCACCAAGCCATCGCTAGGTCTCGCTGATCCGCTCGCGAACTACGCGGAAGACCTGATCGAAAAGGTTAAGACCGCCGCGGCCGCCCGGGTCCGGCGTTACATCCGGGACGTTGCCTTACCCGAAGTCGCGCCGAAGTACAGCGCCGACGCGGTATTGCTAAAAAAACCGGCACGGAGGCCTTTCAAGACCAGCGAGAAAATCATCGCAATCGGGGCCTCGACCGGCGGCACCGAGGCTGTCAGGGAGATCCTTGCCGAGATGCCAGCCGATGCTCCGGCCATCGTCGTCACGCAACATATTCCCGGAGCGTTCAGCGGGCCGTTTGCGCAGCGGATGAACAGGATCTCGGCAATGACGGTACTTGAAGCCGAGGACGGTCAGCGTATCGTGCCGGGCCACGCCTACATCGCTCCGGGCAGCCACCATCTCCTGGTGCAGCGGGACGGGGCGCGCTATGTGTGCCGTTTGCACGACGGCCCGGCCGTCAACCGGCATCGGCCTTCGGTCGATGTGCTGTTCCGCTCGGTGGCGCAGAACGTGGGCGCGAATGCGGTGGGTGTGATCTTAACCGGGATGGGAATGGACGGCGCGCTGGGGTTGAAGGAGCTGCGCGACAGCGGAGCGCCGACCCTCGCCCAAGATGAAAATACCTCCGTTGTCTGGGGCATGCCGGGCGAGGCGGTCAAGTTCGGCGGTGTCGATCATATTCTGCCGCTGCAACGTATCGGCGCCGAGATGTTGAAGCTGGTCAAGC